>CAYNKM010000063.1:0-7997 GCA_964397795.1 uncultured Desulfovibrio sp.
TGCCTACCTTTGTCGATCCGGCCAAATGCGATGGCTGCAAGGGACAGGAAAAAACTGCGTGCATGTACATTTGCCCCAATGATTTAATGATCCTGGATCCCGAGGCCATGCGGGCCTATAATCAGGAAGTGGACGCATGCTGGGAATGTTATTCCTGTGTTAAAATTTGTCCGCAGGGCGCGATTGCGGCTCGTCCCTATGCGGACTTCTGCCCTATGGGTGGCGTGAATATTCCCCTCCGTTCCACTGAAACAATCTCCTGGACAGTGAAATTCCGCAATGGCGACATTAAACGCTTCCAGTTCCCCATCCGCACCACTCCCGAAGGTTCTATCAAGCCTTATGAGGGCAAACCCGAGGGTGGAGATCTGGACAGTGAATTGCTCTTTACAGAAGAAAAGCTCACCCAGCCAGAAAAAGCTCTTAAAAACGTCGTGATAGTGGAAGAACCGGATAAAATAACCGTTATCCAGAATTTAACCTCCGGATACGATATTCACAATAAACCGGTAAATTACTGATTTTATCCGCTTAAAGAAGCCTTGACCTGATATTCGTCTGTAAAGGAGAAAAAATATGCCCAAACTTCCTGTAAATGAGCCTTCAAAGGGTGTGCCGATTTCCGAACCTACAGTTAAAACCCATGATCTGGATCTTCTTATCGTAGGCGGCGGCATGGGCGCCTGCGGCGTCGCTTATGAAGCCTGTCGCTGGGGCGATCCCCTGGGAATGAAAATTATGCTTACCGACAAGGCCGCATTGGAAAGATCAGGAGCTGTCGCCCAGGGTCTGTCCGCCATTAACACTTATCTTGGCGACAATACTCCTGACGATTATGTTCGCATGGTGCGTACCGACCTTATGGGCATTGTCCGCGAAGATCTGATTTTTGACGTGGGCCGCCATGTTGACGACAGCGTTCTTCTTTTTGAGGAATGGGGTCTTCCTATCTGGATTAAGGATAAGGATGGACATAACCTGAATGGCGCCCAGGCCAAGAAAAAGGGAATGTCCCTGCGCAAGGGCGACAAGCCTGTGCGTTCTGGCCGCTGGCAGATCATGATCAATGGCGAATCCTATAAATGCATTGTTGCCGAGGCAGCCAAGAATGCCCTCGGTCCTGATCGCATAATGGAGCGCATGTTTATAGTCAAACTTCTGCTTGACGCCAATGAGCCTAACCGCATAGCTGGCGCGGTAGGCTTCAGCACGCGTGAAAATGCCGTTCATATTTTTAAATCCAATGCCGTTATGGTCGGAGCAGGCGGCGCGGTAAATATTTACCGTCCCCGGTCCATGGGTGAAGGCATGGGCCGCGCCTGGTATCCAGTATGGAATGCGGGTTCCACATATGCCCTTTGCGCTCAGGTGGGAGCGGAAATGACCATGATGGAAAACCGCTTTGTCCCCGCCCGCTTCAAGGATGGATACGGCCCTGTGGGCGCCTGGTTCCTGCTCTTCAAGGCAAAAGCGACCAACGCCTATGGAGAAGATTATTCTGTCAAGAACAAGGAAATGCTGGCTCCTTATGAAAAGCGCGGCTATACAAAAGGCGCGGTAATTCCCACCTGCCTCCGTAACCATATGATGATCAGGGAAATGCGCGAAGGCCGCGGCCCCATTTATATGGATACGGCCACTGCCCTGAATAAAACTTTTGCCACAATGGATGAAGAGCAGCAGAAGGATCTGGAATCTGAAGCCTGGGAAGACTTCCTCGATATGTGCGTGGGTCAGGCCAACCTTTGGGCCTGTACTAACACTTTGCCCGAACAGAAAGGCAGTGAAATTATGCCTACTGAACCCTATCTGCTGGGTTCACATTCCGGCTGCTGCGGTATCTGGGTTTCCGGACCGGATGAAGATTGGGTCCCCGAAGAATACAAAATCCGCGCCAAGAACGGAAAAGTCTATAACCGCATGACAACCGTGGAAGGTCTTTTCACCTGTGCTGACGGTGTGGGCGCTTCCGGGCACAAATTCTCTTCTGGCTCCCATGCCGAGGGCCGTATTGCCGGCAAGCAGATGGTGCGCTTTGTCAATGACCATCGTGACTTCCAGCCCACTCTGGTTGAAACCGAAGAAGAACTGCGGGAACTGGTATATAAACCTTATCGCAATTTCCAGGCTGGCAAGGATATTTCAACCGATGTTTCCGTAAATCCGGCCTATATCAACCCCAAAAACTTCATGATGCGTCTTATCAAGCATACTGACGAATACGGCGGCGGCGTAGCCACCTATTATACAACTTCAAAACCAATGCTTGATACCGGTTTTGAACTTCTTGATATGCTTGAAGAAGACTCCCAGAAACTTTCCGCGCGCGATCTTCATGAGCTTTTGCGCGCCTGGGAAAATTACCATCGTCTCTGGACAGTACGTCTGCATATGCAGCATATTGCCTTCCGCGAAGAGACGCGTTATCCCGGTTTCTACTATCGCGCCGATCATATGGGACTGGATGACAAGAAGTGGAAATGCTTTGTCAATTCCCGTTATGATCCTGAAAAGGGCGAAACCACATTCTTCAAAAAACCCTATATTCAGATTATTCCCGATTAAAGACTGGATACGGTTAATAAAATAATAGACAGGGGCGCCGGATTGCCTTCATGTGTTCCGGCGCCCGACTCATGGCGGATTTGGAAAAATTTTTTCTGAATTTCTGTCCAAATGTGTTCGCCATGTTTCATAATCCGTCATATAACAGTTACATATAATAATACATCAGTTATTGAGGTTTACTCCATCTGCCTCAAATCCATCGTGACAGCAGGAGGAAATTAAGAATGTCCAATGCCATTCTTGTGGTGGGAGCCGGCTTTACAGGCATCACTTCCGCCATTGAGGCGGCTGAACTGGGCCATGACGTTTATGTGGTGGAAAAACTGCCCTGGCTAGGCGGCAGGGTAGCCCAGCTCAATAAATATTTTCCCAAACTTTGTCCGCCCTCCTGCGGCCTGGAAATACAGTTCCAGCGCATCAGGAATACGCCAGGCGTTCGTTTTTTTACCATGGCGGAAGTGACCGGCCTTTCCGGCAGAAAAGGCGCATACAAGGTCAAGGTGCGCCTGAATCCGAGATACACCGCCCCATATAATGTTGACTTCAGCCTTCTTGCCTCAACTCTGGACGGAACAGCCCCGAGCGAATTTGAATTGGGACTTACGGACAGGAAGGCTCTATACAAGGCCATGCCTTTTGCGTATCCGGCTCGCTGGGTTCTTGATCCTTCCACCCTGACCAGACAGGACGCGGCAAGAATCGCGGGAAACCAGTTCCTTGATATGCAGGAAAAAATCAGGGAAATTGAGCTCGATGTGGGTTCCATAATAATCGCGACCGGATGGAAGCCCTATCCCCTGGAAAAGCTGGTAAATCTGGGCGGCGGCAAAATTGCCAACTGCGTCAGCAATATGCAGATGGAACGCCTGGCCTCTTCATTTGGGCCCACATCGGGAGTAATTCGTCGCATCTCTGATGGAAAAATCCCCCATAATGTCGCTTTTGTACAATGCGCGGGCTCAAGGGATCAGAATCATCTTAATTACTGTTCCTTTATCTGCTGCATGGCTACCTTTAAACAGTGTTTATATCTGGTTGAGCAGAATCCCGATATAAGAATAACAGTATATTATATTGATTTGCGCGCTCCAGGAAGATATATAAATATTCTGGAGAAGGTGCAGGCATTGCCGAATGTGCGCTTTGTCAAAGGCAAGGTTGCGGAAATCAGGGAAGGACATAACGGTAATGTGGTCCTTACTGCAGACAATGTGATTACCGGCCAAAAATCTTCTGTTGAATATGATTTAGCTGTTCTTGCAACCGGGATGCAGCCATCCCTTTCTGATACGGATTTTCCAATTCCCGTGCCTCTTGATGATCAGGGCTTTGTCGCTGGCGGAGAGAAAGCGGGAATTTATTGCGCAGGATGCGCCCGTATGCCTCTGGACGTAAGCCGCTCCGCTCAGGGTGGCACAGCCGTGGCTCTCAAGGCAGTGCAGACAGTGAGAGGGAGGTAGCCAATGGCCTCAAAAATAGGCGTTTATTTTGATCAGGAAAATATTGGCGGCGGACTGGATCTGCCTGCCCTTGCAGAGGAAGTAAAGCAGAAATGGGGAGATCTTGCCCAGGTAATACGGATTATGCCGGTACTGGCAAAGGATGTTTCCCAAATACAAAACGATATTAATGAGCTTGATCTTGACGGAGTGTTGCTCTGTGGCGCGTCGCCACGGGTTGATCCTGATCTTTTTAAATTTGAACAAAAGAACGGCGAACCTGCCCAGGTACAGCATGTAAACCTCAGGGAACAGTGCGTTTTATGCTTCCAGAATCCTGATGGGACTCCTGTAAATCCGGATAAGGCGCCGCCATTGCTGGTTGATATGGCAAGAGACTATATCAATATGGGTATGGTCAGATTGCAAAAGACCGAGCAGGGCGAACCCGCGATAGTGGAGGGAGTAAAACGTATTCTCGTTATCGGAGGTGGCTGGACAGGGATGCATGCCGCCAAAGAGGCCGCCTTGTCTGGCTACGAAGTTATTCTGGTCGAAAAAAGTGACAGACTGGGTGGCGCTGTAAATAACATGCCCATTACCTCGCCCCTCGGTCCTCTGTGGACAGACAAGACTCCTACTGATCTTCCACAACGGATTGCGAATCTGGAAAAGGACAAACTGGTAACAATTCACAAGAATGCGACAGTCGCCAAACTGGCTGGCGAGCCGGGACAATTCACTGCCACCATAAAAATGCCCGATGGCGACAAGGATTATGAGGTAGGCTCTGTTGTTCTCGCATCCGGCTGGGTTCCGCTTGAAGAAAAATATCTCGCGCCAATGGGTCTTGGTTCCAGTCCGCGCATTGTCCATGCGGGTCAGTTTGCCAAAATGCTGGTTGAGGGCAAGGTTGACGCAAAAAAAATCGCCTTCATTCTTGATATAAGCATCGCGGAAAAAGCCTATGCTGCTACGGCAAATGACGCTGATGAAGCGGTCTGCAAGGCTCTGGCTGACGGAGAAAATGCCGCAAGCGACGGCGAGAATATGGACAAGCCCTATATTAAAGAGGATCTGGAAAGTATCAAGCATCTGAAATATTCCAATGTGGTCAACTCCGTTGGCATGTTAAGACAGGCCAACATTATCTGTGACAAGACCAATGATGAGGTTCAGGCCTTTATTCTCTATAAAAATATGGCTATTCCCGGGATACTCGAACGCTTCTACAAAAAAATGCAGAATCGTCCGGGAATAATGATGACCTGGGCCGATATAACAAATATCTCTGCCACGGGAGATTCGGTAAGAGTAACATGTGAAAATACTCTTCTGGGTATGGACTTTGATCTGGATGTCGATCTGGTTGTCCTGCCCTGTGGAATGGTGCCCACAACCGCTCTTGACTTGACAGTCAACTTTGATTACCGCCAGGGTCCGGATTTTCCCGACCTTGAATTGTTTGACGGTTTTGCTGATTCCAATTATGTATGCTTCCCCTATGAAACCAGAAGAACAGGAGTTTATGCCGCTGGTTGCGTACGCATGCCAATGACGCTGGATCTCTGCTCGGTTGACGCTTGCGGAGCTGTCCTCAAGGCCATCCAGTGTATTGAAGCTGGAGATCATGGCGTAGCTGTCGCTCCCCGTTCCGGGGATAAATCCCATCCGATTTTTAACTTCCTTCGCTGCACGCAGTGCAAGCGCTGTACTGTTGAATGTCCTTTTGGAGCCCTGGACGATGATGAAAAGGGAACGCCAAAACCCAATCCTTCCCGCTGTCGCAGATGTGGAACATGCTTTGGCGCCTGTCCGGAAAGAGCCATTTCCTTTGCGAACTATTCCATTGATCAGATAAGCTCAATGATCGGCCAGGTTGAAGTTCCCAAGGATTTCAAAAAGGAAGGACCAAGAATATTGATCCTGGCTTGTGAAAATGACGCCTATCCCGCTCTTGATATGGCCGGGCTTCGGCATAAAACATGGAGTCCATACGCGCGCATAATTCCCGTACGCTGCCTGGGATCTGTGAATACTATCTGGATTGCTGACGCCATCGGAAAAGGTTTTGACGGCGTGCTGCTTCTGGGCTGTAAATATGGTGATGATTATCAATGTCATTTTATGAAAGGTTCGGAAATTTGCAGCACGAGACGGGAAAATATGGCTGAAACCCTGAATCGTCTCGCGGTAGAGCCAGAAAGGGTTGAACAAATGGAAGTCGCTATAGATGATTATGATTCAGTGCCTGATATGATTGATGGTTTTGTCAATCGCATAAAGGCTCTAGGCCCTAATCCGTTCAAAGGAATGTAGGAGGTAATTATGGCGCGGAAAGCGCTTGAAACTGATATGGATTTTTGCCGCAAGCTTCTGGAAGGCGGCGGAGAAAATCTGAAGGAATGTTTTCAGTGCGGCACATGCTCTGTGGCCTGTCCCATGGCGCCGGTTATGCATCCTTTTCCCCGCAAGGAAATGGTCTGGGCTTCTTTTGGACAGAAAGAAATGCTTAAAGCCGATATCGATCTCTGGCTTTGCCATAACTGCGGCAACTGTTCAGATCTGTGTCCCAGGGGAGCAAAACCGGCGGAGCTGATGGCTGCTGCGAGGGATATGATCTATCAGGATCTGATTCCGTTTGGAAAGGTTTCCCAGTGGATGAGCAAACCATCCGGCCTAATCTGGCTTTTTGCGATTCCGGCAGTCTTATGGTTTATTGTCTGGTGGATTCGGGCCGCCATTGTGGGCTCCTGGTTTCCCCGCGCGGCAAATGGCCGTATTGTTTTTGGAGAAATTTTCTATGGGGATTATACCATAGATCCCATTTTTATAATCACTTTTTTTGGCGCGGCCATAATTCTCGCTATTGGCGCCACCAGACTATGGAAACTTTTTAAGCCGGAGGGCAAATTGCTGGTTCTGGGTAAAAAACAGAACTGGTTCTGCGCCTTATGCGATGTTCTCTGGAATGAGGTGGTAACGGCAAAAAAATTTGCGGAATGTCTTGAAGGACCAGATACAGGCCAGCCTCATCACGATCGGCGCGTATCCCATACCATGCTGGTCTGGAGTTTTGTTATTCTGACGATTGTCACAACTCTGGTAGCCATAGGTCATTGGGGTGGAAAAGTTATTCCCGCTATCCTGATAACAACGCCAATGCCCATGAACTATCCGATAAAGATTCTGGCAAACATTGGCGCAATCATGCTGCTGGTTGCCCTGGCCATGCTTACCTGGAGACGCTGGAATCAAAATCCGAAATATCAGTCTTCCAATTACTATGACTGGTATTTGCTGGGGATTATCTGGGCGGTCGCTATTACAGGCATGCTTACCCAGACTTTCAGGCTTCTTGACTGGATTCACGCCGCATTTATCATTTATTATATACATCTCGTTGTTGTCTGGATGCTTTTTGCCTATACGCCCTGGAGCAAGCTTGGCCATTTTGTCTATCGCACAGTCGCTATGGTTTTTGCCAGAATGTATGGACGCTCCGGATTGGTAAAATAAAAAAGACCCATTGAAGGGATGGAGATAAAGAAAATGGCCGAAGATCGCAAAATTTTCCCTTTGGAGCAGGTGCTTGAGCTGGTAACAGGTAAAAATGGGGCAGATACGTCAGAAATTGTCGCTTTCATTACTGGAAGATCAAATTTGAGTCCAGAAGCGGCAAAGGCCGCGGCTCCCTTTGCTTTTGCCTGGCTGGCAAGCATGTTTCCCAGATTTATTGAGATGGAATACAGGGAAGATCAGACCTGGGAAGCTTACATGAGACAGATGAGCCATTTATTGGGTGATAAAGTTTCCATTACTCCCATGTCAGGACGTCTTAAAAATATCGCGAATACCGCCTTGGACGTGATAGAGGAAAATCAGGCTTCTTGCGCGACTCATATCCAGAAAGCTGTAAAGCTGGGAGATGAGGTAAACAGGCTGACACCACTGCAAAAGCAGTTGGAAATCGCTCAAAAAAAGAATGAT
>CAYNKM010000064.1:0-7959 GCA_964397795.1 uncultured Desulfovibrio sp.
GAACTTGATCTTTCCACTCCTCCTCAGGATAAACTGGATCTGATTTATCATGCGCCCTGCCACTTGAGAGCTCAGGGAGATGGTTTGCCCAGTGTCACCCTGTTACGCATGCTTGATGGAGTGACATGCTCGGTGGCGGACGCTGGCTGCTGCGGTATTTCCGGAAGCTATGGTTTTAAAAAAGAAAAATATGAAATTTCCATGGAAATTGGCGCTGATTTGTTTAAAAAGGTTAAAGAAAGTCCCGCTCCATATTGTACAAGCGAATGTGGCACTTGCCGGATACAGATTCATCATGGAAGCGGAAAACTTACACCTCATCCCGTAACTTTTATTCGGGCAAGGCTTGAAGGTAAACCAATTTATGACAGACCGCCCGTATAACAGGTTTGTGATGCTTATTCCCAAATAATCAAATTAATATTATACAGATGGGAAAATTTTAATTAATATTTTTAAATTGAGAATTTAAAGAGCATTTTGTCAGTTATTCTTTTATTTTTAAATCACTCTTTTTTTATATTAAATATATTAAGGTGGTTGAAATAATAATATGGAGCAAAACAGATTGGAAACTCATTATGACGTAATGCGAAGAAATGGAATCTCCCGGCGGGAATTTCTGAAATATTGCGCCATGACTGCCGCGTTTCTTGGACTTTCACCCTCAATGGCTCCCGTTTTGGCACAAGCCCTAGAAACCAAACCGCGTTTGCCGGTTATCTGGATTGAAGGTCTCTCCTGTAGCTGCTGTACGGAGTCCTTTATCCGGAGCGCGCATCCCCTTGCCAAAGATATTGTCCTTAATATGATTTCCCTGGACTATAACAATGTCCTGATGGTTGCTTCCGGATATCAGGCTGAAGAAGCCTTTATGGACGCGATAAATAAGAACAAGGGTAATTATATTCTGGCGGTGGAAGGCAATGCGCCTTTTGGCGCCGAAGGCATGTATTGTATAGATGCCGGCAAACCTTGGGTAGAAAAATTGAGAACCGGAGCCGAGTATGCGAAAGCTATTGTTGCCTGGGGTACCTGCGCCTGCTGGGGATGCGTACAGGCTGCCCGCCCGAATCCCACAACCGCCCGTCCAATCGCGGACATTATTAAAAATAAACCTATTGTCAAAATTCCTGGCTGTCCTCCTATTCCCGATGTGATGAGCGCTTTGGTTACGTATGTTCTGGCTTTTAATCGTTTGCCTGAACTTGACTCACAGGGAAGATTTGCGGCATTTTATGGGCAACATGTGCATGATCAGTGTGTGCGCCGCGCCCATTTTGACGCTGGAGAATTTGTGGAAGCCTGGGATGATGAGGGATATAACAAGGGATATTGTCTTTATAAAATGGGTTGTAGGGGACCGACGACTTTTAATGCCTGCCCAAATACCAGATGGAATGACGGCGTATCCTATCCCATAGAATCCGGCCATCCATGTCTTGGTTGCTCTGAACAGGGATATTTTGACAATGGCTCTTTCTATTCCAGAATAGACGGCGTTCCATTGCTTGGAACAATGGAAAATGCGCAGAAAGTCGCAGCGGTAGCTACTGGAGTTGTCGCTGGAGGTGTCGCGCTTCATGCGGCTGCCAGCACTCTGTTCCATCTTCATGAAAAAAGGCGTGAGGAAGCGGCCGTTGACACTGAAAAAGCTATTCTTGAAGAGCAGCAAAGGTTTATTGATGAGGAGCGCAAGAAATAATGAGTTATGAATATACCACCCCACAGGGATTCAAGGTTATAAGCGCGGGAAGACGCCTTGTTGTTGACCCAATTACCAGAATTGAAGGCCATCTGCGCTGCGAAGTAAATATAAATGATGATAATGTGATAACCAATGCCGTCTCCTGCGGCACCATGTTCAGGGGGATAGAAATTATTCTCAAGGATCGGGATCCCCGTTCTGCGTGGGCATATGCGGAAAGAATATGCGGTGTTTGTACAGGAACTCACGCGCTGGCGTCAGTTCGGGCTGTTGAGAATGCACTTGATATTCAAATTCCTGATAATGCCAATCTGATAAGGAATCTGATTGCCCTATCCCTTATGTTTCACGATCACCTTGTCCATTTTTACCAGCTGACTGGTCTGGACTGGATAAATGTGATTTCCGCGGCCGAAGCGGATCCGGCGGAAGCTTCAAGAGTTGCGCAAAAGCTTTCTCCCTGGCCCAATTCATCCCCGGGATATTTCAAGGAATTAAAGGACAAGCTGATTTCTATTGTAAAATCCGGACAGTTGGGAATATTTGCCAATGGTTATTGGAATAATCCGGCTTATATTCTTCCTCCGGAAGTTAATCTTGTTCTCTTCGCGCATTATCTGGAGGCGCTGGATCTTCAGCGCAAGGCGGTTAAAACCCAGACTGTATTTGGCGGCAAAAATCCCCATCCAAACTGGATTGTCGGCGGTGTTCCCTGCTCCCTGAATGTCAATTCAGCCGGCGGCGAAGCCGTGATAAATATGGAAAGATTAAATCTTGTTCAGCAGACAATTAATGATTGCCTCCTGTTTGCCCAGCAAGTTTTAATGCCGGATGCGATAACTCTTGCCCGCTATTATAGCGACTGGCAAAAAATAGGTACGGGTCTATCCAGTCAATGCGTGCTCGCTTATGGCGGATTTCCGGCCATCGCCAATGATTATACAAATAATAGTCTGTCCATACCTTCTGGCGCGATAATTAATGGCAATTTTGAGGAAGTGCTCCCTGTTGACCTGAAAAATCCGGAACAAGTTCAAGAAGTGGTTGAACATTCCTGGTATAAATATCCCGATGGTGTGGATAGCTTGCCTCCGGATAAAGGTATTACGGATCCCTGGTATGTTCTTGGCCCCAACACGGTAGGAAGTAAAACCGATATAAGACAGCTTGACGAACAGGCCAAATACTCCTGGATTAAAACGCCCAGATTCATGGGAAATATGATGGAGGTAGGTCCTCTTGCTCGCCTGCTTGTCTCATACAGTCTCAAAAAAGGCGATACCGTAGAAAAGGTGAATGATCTCTGCGGACGGATTGGAATGGAGGTAAATGGTCTGAAATCGACCATTGGCCGTATTCTTGCCCGTTGTTATGAATGTCTGTGGAGTATGGAGATTTCCCAGAAATTTTATGATCAGCTAATTTCCAATATCAGGAATGGAAATACAACAACCGCCTTTACAAAAAAATGGGATATTTCAACCTGGCCGGATGAGGCCCGGGGAGTCGGTTTTACTGAAGCTCCGCGGGGAGGTTTGGGCCATTGGGTGGAAATACGGAATGGTAAAATCTCCCGTTATCAGTGCGTGGTTCCCACTACCTGGAATGGCGCGCCAAGAAGTCAGACTGGTCAGATGGGCGCTTTTGAAGCCTCCCTTCTGGGAACAAAAATGGCAATTCCAGAACAGCCTCTGGAAATTTTACGCACGCTTCACAGTTTTGATCCATGCATGGCGTGTTCTACCCATGTAATGGATAAAAATGGAAACAATCTGGTATCCGTATCAATAGTAAACAGTTAAAGATCCCTTTATATTTATACAATGTTCAATGCAAATTTTAGTAATTCGGAAATCATTTCTATAACCATATACAGGCAATAAAATTATGCGAAATCCAGATGTGCTAAAAATACATCCAATACCTGGTCAGGGAGTATATGTTTACGGACTGCCAGTTCGTCTCTGGCATTGGACAATTGTCTGCTGTATTTTAACCTTGTTTGTTACAGGTTATTATATAAGCAAACCTCCCCAATCCCTGACGGGAGACGCGACATATATTTTGGATTTTGGCTATATAATAATGGCCCATTATACGGCTGGCCTTATTCTATGCCTGGCGATGCTGTGCAGGATAATCTGGGCATTTTTCGGCAATCCTATCTCAAGACAGATTTTCATTCCCAAAGTCTGGAAAAAAAGCTGGTGGCAGGGGTTATGGGAAACAATTCTCTGGTACCTGTTTATTAACAGGCATCCCAAAATTTATATGGGCCATAACCCCCTCGCGCAGATAGCCATGTGGGGTGTCGTCATGACCCTTATCTACATGTGCTTTACCGGACTGGGCATTTATCAGGCCAAGGGATATTCCAGTTTTTTTCATCTATTCGGTTTTATTGAAAACTGGACTTACGATTTGGGCGGAAACCTTTTTGATCTTGTATTATGTCACCGGCTGGGAATGATCATTGTTGTTGTGTTCCTGATATGCCATTTTTATATGGTAATAAGAGAAGACATTATGGGCCGCACCACCATTTTATCCACTATGGTAAATGGAATCAGGCTGGTGAAGGCCCTGCCCATGCAGGATTTAATGGATCTGGAAAAAGAGAGGCATGAATTTTCCGATCCTTCTTCAGGAAAATAATTGGTTTTGACAGATACCATAACAATTCTTGGACTGGGCAATCTTCTTTGCGGTGACGATGCCTTTGGAATTCATGTTGTGGAACGACTTTATTCCCAATTTGATTTTCCATCCAATGTTTCTGTCATAGATGGGGGAACACAGGGGCATACCCTGAATTGTTTTGTTGAGGAGAGTGATAAGCTTCTGATTGTGGACGCGATTGATTTTAATCTGGAGCCTGGGGAATTATCTGTCTTTAACAAGGCCGACGTTCCAGTCTGGCTTGGAATAACCAAGATGAGTCCTCATCAAAACAGTTTTTCGGAAACTCTCGCCCTTGCTTCCCTGAGGGGAACTCTTCCCGAAGAAATATGCCTTATTGGTTTCCAGCCATTCAGGATGGAGTTTGGATCGGATATAACCCGGGAAGCGTTGGCAAAAATTCCCGACGCGATACAGGCCGCGCGGGAAATTTTAAAAAAATGGGGGATACTTTTGCAAAGAGGGAGAGGAGAAAAACATCTGCTAAATTCTGAAATGCTTAAAAAAATTAATATAATATAATTTTTTTATTCATGTCCCATTTATACCGGTTATATCTGACAATCTTTATAATATTTTTTTCCATCACACTCGGATATTTTATAAATAAAGCCATCAAAGCCAATATCTTGTCAATTAATTGGGAAAAGCTGGATAGATGGCGAAATCTGGCTCAATCTCTTGCGATTTTAGTTCTTTTTCCCATTGCGGCCATGTTGTCTCTATGGGGTTTGCCAAAAATAGAGGCTGATCTCCTGTTTTTGCCTTTCCTCGGTCTTCTGACCTATTCCCTGGGAGGCGGTTTTGCCGTAATTTTCGCATATTTAATGGGACTTGATAACAAGCAGACTGGATCTTTATATTGTTGCGGATCTTTTAATAATATTGGCGCGATTGGTGGAGTGGTATGTCTGATTTTTCTGGGAGAAAATTCAATCGCCCTCGTTTCCCTGTTCAGAATTTTTGAAGAAATATATTTTTTTGGTCTTTCATTTCCAATAGCGAGATATTACGCAAATAAAAGTATATACAAGGGACAAGCGTCTATAAACAAGAATTATACCAAAATTTTATTCTTGATTATTTGCGCCCTGGTGTGCGGCATACTTCTGAATGTCTTTAATATAGAACGGCCTCCGGTATTTGGAGATATAGCCTATGTTTTTGTTTTGGGAGCCACTGTCATTTTTTTAATTACAATAGGTTTAACATTGCGTTTTTCAAGTATTATTGAATATATTAAACCTTCTCTTGCAATCTGTCTTATAAAATTTTTTCTGCTTCCTCTTTGCATTATCGGAATAGCCCTGTTTTTGAATATTGACGCCTTTGACAATGGTCTGGCTTTAAAGGTAGTAGCTATACTTTCAAGTATGCCAGTTGCCATGTCCGCGCTCGCTCCGGCAGCGCTTTTTGATCTTGATCTGAATCTTGCCAATTCCTGCTGGATTGTCAGTACCTTTGGATTACTGGTAATCTTGCCTGTTTTATTTTACTTGTTACCTGAAATATAACTTTTTTAAAGGAAGGAGACTGATGAAAAAAATTCTTTCATTGTTTATTTTTATTCCTGCCCTTCTGCTTTTTTTCTCCACGTCGCAAGCGGAAGATTATAAACAGGAATATAAATTAAGCGTTGTGCCCGGTGCTTCCAGCGGCTGGGGAAAAAGCGCCTCTCATTTTGCCGATTTGGTAAGGGATAAATCAAATGGCCGCATAAATATCAAGGTTTATCCTTCTGCCCAGCTTATGTCTGGCAAGCAGACTTCCGAATTTCCAATGTTGAAAAATGGCGCCATTGATTTCGCGTTGGCTTCCACAATCAACTGGTCTCCCCAGATAAAGGAATTAAATCTCCCCGCTCTCCCATTTTTCCTTGCCGTCCAGCCTGACAGATATAAGGCCATGGACGCTATTGAAGCAGGAAAGTCCGGTAAAATGATGATTGACGCAATAGAAGACAAAGGCGTCAAAATTATCGGCTGGGCGGAAAATGGCTTCAGGGAATTAACAAGCAGCAAGGGACCTATTGCTTCTCCCGAAGATCTCAAGGGATTAAAAATCCGCGTAGTAGGAAGTCCCATTTTTATTGAGACATTCCGTGAGCTTGGCGCCAATCCCATGAATATCAACTGGAGCGAGGCGACTACCGGTTTTCAGCAGGGTCTTGTTGACGGTCAGGAAAATCCGACTAACAGCATAAATATTCCTTCAAAGATCTGGGATTACCACAATCATCACAGTGACTGGCACTATATTATTGATCCCCTTCTTCTGGGCGTAAATCCCGATGTCTGGAAATCCTTCTCTGAAGAAGATCAGAAACTGCTTTTGGAAGCGGCCAAGGAAGCGGAACAATATAGCAAGGCGATTTCAAGGATTGGACTGGATAATGGGGAATCCCTGAAATATTTGCAGAGCATTAACCAGGTTCCAGAAATTACCGATCCCTATGGTTTTATGGAACAGCAGGGAATGGTTATAACTCGCCCCACTTCAGAACAAATTCAGAATTTTTATAATGCGACTTCTAAGACACGTTCAGACTGGACTCAAAAAATTGGTCAGGAACTGGTTGACGCGGCCATTGAGGATATGAAAAGCGTTCAATAGCAATCCTGGTATGTTTTATCAGGTGAAATTTTTTCTAAAAGCTTTTTAATCTCCAGTTTCTGAATCACAGCAAGCTGAAATGAACTTTATCAGCTTGCTGTGATTGTTTTTACAAAGAAATATTATAATCAGGAAAGCCTATGTGGCGTTTTTTAAATCTATATTTTGAAGATATCCTTGGCGCCATTCTCCTCGGAGTAATGGTGTCAATCGCGTTTATCAATGTGGTTGTCCGTTATTTAACGTCATTTTCCTTTGCCTGGAGCGAAGAGCTGACTATCAAT
The DNA here is from genome assembly GCA_964397795.1 of uncultured Desulfovibrio sp. Classification (GTDB taxonomy): domain Bacteria; phylum Desulfobacterota; class Desulfovibrionia; order Desulfovibrionales; family Desulfovibrionaceae; genus Desulfovibrio. The sequence continues at coordinate 7,285 of CAYNKM010000064.1, forward strand.
TTTTTCGTATGGATAACCATGCTGGGAATTGCCCGTGCCTACCGGACAGGACAGCATCTTTCAATGTCCATTTTTTATAATTTTTTTCCCTTATCAGGCAAAAGGATATGTAATATTATTTCCGCGCTACTTTGCCTTATCTTTTTTGGCGCCCTCGCCTATACTGGAACACTGGAAGTCATGGATGAATATGAGCTGGAGTCTATTTCAGAATCTTTGGGAATTCCCGTCTGGTGGTACACAATAGCAACGCCTGTTTTCTCCATTTTGATTATTTTCAGAATGATTCAGTATTACCATGATTTATGGTTAAAAGGGGATTTTTAATTTCTCCATAATATATATTTAATTCCAATCACATATTATTAAAATTTACCTTGTCACTATAAACCGCTTTTCAGGAAAATGTTTTGGAAATCGCATTTTTAAATGACCCCGGATTCTGGCTTCTGATTCTTTTTATCATTCCCTTGTGTCTGCGTGTGCCAATTGCCTTGTCCCTTGGTTTTGCCGCTCTGGTTGTAACCTGGAAATGGCATTTGGGTATTGACATGCTTTCCTATAATTTTTTTGCCGGTATCGCCAAATTTCCCTTACTGGCCATCCCTTTTTTCATCCTGGCTGGTTATATTATGGAGAGGGCTGGAATAGCCTCAAGAATAGTAAACCTGATGG
>CAYNKM010000065.1:0-7922 GCA_964397795.1 uncultured Desulfovibrio sp.
TTCAGCCAATTAAAAGACGACGTTCTTGATTCAATTAAAATTTTTAGCCAGATTCTTTTAGGTTTTAATAAGTTTCATTGTCATTTTCGTATAAATTACCTGAAAAAAAATTTAACTTATATTATATGACTGGTTTTGAAGATTTTAAAAGTTAATTGCAAAAAAAGATTGTCCGGAAATACGCCGACACCGAATCTGACTGTAGTTTAAAAAGATCAAAGCGTAAATTAATTCGGGATTCCTGGGAATATGCTGTTCAGGCAACAGTTCGGTAACCAACCGTACGCCATATAATTATAAGTATCTTTTAATTAAATAATCCAGAGCCTGGAAGCTTAAGAGACACCGCCACTTCCAGTTCCAGACACTCCATAAGAGTACATTTTTTATTCATTACCTATCTCAAATTCTTTGACTCTGCCTTTTCTTCCCTGAACTTGAACATCGGATTCAATTTATAAAATTTTCAGAATAAGCCTACTCTTCAGCCGTGGCAAATGGATAAACATGCACGCGCGTCCTGGAGTGCAAATTGCGCATGAATTTTTCAAAACGCACAATGCCGTTAATCTTGGCAAAAATCGTATAATCCCTGCCCATGCCAACATTATCTCCCGGGTGCACAACTGTCCCCAGCTGTCTGACAATAATATCGCCGGCATGAACGTGCTGGCCGCCAAATTTCTTTACTCCGCGTCTCTGTCCCGCGCTGTCCCTGCCATTGCGGGACGATCCGCCTGCCTTTTTATGCGCCATTTTATTCCTCGTTTATTTATATATTAATTTCCTTGACCAGTAACCTGGTATAATCCTGCCGATGACCGCGCTTGACTTTTGAATCCTTTCTGCGGCGTCTTTTAAAAACGGTTACCTTCTTGCCGCGGAACTGTTCCAGAACTTCCGCTATTACCGTGGCTCCCTCAACATAGGGCGCGCCTATTTTACATTCTTCACCACCAACAAGCAGAACCTTGTCCAGAGTTATTTTCTGTCCGTTTTCAGCATCAAGCTTTTCTACCGCGATTTTCAATTCCGGCTCAACACGATACTGTTTTCCGCCGCTCTCTATTATAGCATACATTAATTATATTCCTCCACAGTAAAATAGCCTTTTTGTCAATTTATTCAGATTTTGTCAACAAAAAATATATTAGCGATTAAAGGCCGCTTTCAGTTTATCCAGACTGTCGTAATCCGTATAGTCAAACTTTACCGGAGTTACGGTAATCCAGGAATCCTGGAGAAGGGAACGGTCATTTTCTCCCGGCTCATCCCCGTCTATACCGCCATCCATCCACCAGTAATTATCGCTTCTTGGATCCTGGCGCTCATTATAGCCGTTATCAAAAACCGCTGGAGACTGCCTGCACACGCGTATCCCCCTTGCCTCCTCCACTGGACAGGCTGGATAATTTATATTGATTACCCTGCCTTTTGGAAAGGTTTTAACATCAATTGAATCCAGCAGCCTGACGAAGTGGTCCGCGGTTTTTTCCATTTCCTCCTTATCCGCCCGGCCAGCATGGGAAATCGCGATGCTGGGTATTCCCGTATGTGCCCCTTCCGCGGCAGCCCCCACTGTTCCAGAATAAAAAATATCCGGACCCACGTTCTGCCCGTCATTGATGCCAGCTATCACCAGATCCGGCCTGGACTTACAGATTCTGCCAAGTCCAACCTTGACACAATCGCTGGGAGTTCCAAATATTCCTGTTCCAGAAAAATCGTCATTGGTGTATTCTTGCGCCCGTATCGGTTCAAAAACCGTGATTGAATGGCTTTTGCCTGATTGCTGCTGCATGGGAGCCACTACCTCGACATCGTGACCGGCTTTTTTCAGGGCTTTATACAGGGCTTGAAGACCCTGGGACTGGATACCATCGTCATTGCTTATTAGAACTTTCATTGACAAGACTCCTTAAAGAAAGGAAGCTGATTTTTGTTTTTTGATATTTTTTGCATCCATAAAAGCTCTTAACAGGTATATTATAAATGGAAAAAGGCATTTACGTCAAAGATATATTGCCCAATACAGAGGTGGAAGGCCTCTTCGCGGCAATAGATCCCGATCTCAGGGAAGGCAAAAATGGCCCATTCTGGAAGTTGGGCTTACTGGATGCCACCGGCACTATAGACGCAAAAATCTGGTCTCCCCTGAGTACTGAAATCAGGGAAATAACTTCTGGTGAAATCGCGCTCGTATCTGGAAAGGCCAGCGTTTACCGGGAGACCCTGCAATTAAGTGTCTCCGCTTTTGAGCCTCTCTCCAGCGAAGATCTGCCAAAAGTTGACCTGGCCTTTTTTACAAGGTCAAGTCCATATGACAGGGAGGAAATGTTTTCAACCTTGAGGTTGGCGTGCATGGAAGAATTCAGATACGTGCCCTGGAGGAGGCTGATTACAATAGTTTTCAAGGATCAGGAAATCAAAGATGCTTTCATGCGGATACCGGCGGCCAAAGTCATGCACCATGCCTATGTCGGCGGTCTTTTGGAACATACGCTTTCTGTTTTTAATTTATGTCGTTCCCTGTCCGATTTTTATCCTGATCTGGACAGGCAAACGCTTTTGGTGGGGGCTCTTTTTCATGATATTGGAAAAATAAGGGAGTTTTCGGGAGGAATCGCGAATGACTATACAGACGAGGGTCGTCTTATAGGCCATATTTCCCTCGGTCTTGAAATTCTGGAGCCTTTTTTGGCAAGAAGCAGTCTCGAAACTGAATTAAAAAGCCATTTAAAACACCTTATTTTAAGCCATCATGGCCTTCATGAGTATGGCGCGCCATGTCTTCCACAGACTCCGGAAGCTTTTATGCTTCATTATGCGGATAATATGGACGCCAAGATGAATCAATTTCACAATCTTTTTGGCCAGTCGCCTGATCAAACGCAGAAATGGAGTAGCCGTATCAACGGACTTGACAGACAAATCTTCAGAGCCTACCGAACTCCGGTACCGGAAGGCAGGGAAAAAGGCCTAAAACATGGAGCGGACAGTCAATGTTTATCACTCTGGAAGGAATAGAAGGGTCAGGCAAATCCACCATTATTGACCGGCTTGCTTCATATTTGCAAAATCGGGACAGGGAAACGCTGATTACCCGCGAGCCAGGGGGAAGCGAACTTGGAAAAAAGCTCAGGACAATCCTTTTAAGTCCTCAGACGGATAATTTGACAGGGGAAGCCGAACTTTTTCTTTTTCTGGCTGATCGCGCCCAGCATGTCCATTCTTTAATTAAGCCAGCCCTGAAACAGGGACTGATAGTCTTGAGCGACCGCTTTACCGACTCCACCCTGGCATATCAGGGAAAAGGCAGGGAACTTGATTTTCAGAATCTGAAAGCCATGTGTGACCTGGCCAGCCAAAATCTCGTACCGGATCTTACCATTCTGCTTGACCTTCCTGTCCGGATGGGTCTTGAAAGGGCGCTTCGGAGAAATCGCCTGCTGGGAAAAGACGTGAATGAAAGCCGTTTTGACACAGAAAGTCTTGATTTTCATGAAAGGGTGCGTAAAGCTTATCTTGATTTGGCCGCGAGGGAACCAGAACGTTTCAAGATTATCAATGCGGCCAATAATCTTGAACTGGTTATTGAAGACTGTATAAATTCCGTGGAAGATAAATTGGCCCGGACACGGTGAGAAATAAAAATGATGGAAAATTATATTATTACATATGATGAGAACGGCAGAACCACGTTCACAAGGTCGGACAGCGATATTCATGGCGCGGCTTCCTTATCGGATCTAAATCTCACGCTACTTAATGACGGCTGGATCTCTTTCTCCCGACTGGGGGATCCGGAGTTGCTGGCCTGTCATGTTTACCGCAAGACAGACGTTCCGGGCGGCTTATTTGTTATGCAGGCCCAGAGTCCCCTGTTTATAGCTCATACCGACTCCAACCTTGTGTTCAGCCTGGCATGCGGATATTTTGCCAAAATTGTGGAAAATACGCGCTATGCCGCTGACATCTGGGAAGAAATGGAAGGTCTGGATGATTGAACCATTGAAAGCAAAACGGTCTCTTGGCGTTGTCTTTTTCCCGGCCTTTGACTGGGCAATCGGACCAACCCATCCGGAACGTCAGGAAAGACTTTTATATACAAGGGATCAGCTTGTTGAGGAAGGTCTTTTTGATATTCCAGAAATTACGGAATACCGGCCCTCATTCGCTACTTATGAACAGCTGGAAAGAAGCCATTTTCTTTTGCCCGAGACCAGTTCCATAGCTAGCGATTCCCATCTCGCGGCGGCGGGTGGCGCGATAACCGCGGCCCGTCTTGTGATGAACAGGATTAAGGATCGCGCTTTTGCCCTGGTCAGACCGCCCGGCCATCATGCCATGCGCGTCTCACACGGCAACCGCGGCTTCTGCAATATCAATAACGAGGCGATAATGATAGAATATATAAGGGACAACTATCCGAAGGAGGATGGCAGGCCCCTGAATATCGCCATTGTTGATACTGACGTTCATCACGGCGATGGAAGCCAGGATATTTTCTGGAATGATCCGTACACCCTCTTTATTTCCCTTCACCAGGATGGACGGACCCTTTACCCGGGAAGCGGATTCCTGAATGAGACCGGAGGGCCAGGGGCCCTTGGTAAAACAATTAATATTCCCATGCCGCCCAATACCTCTGACGAGGGGTATCTTTATATAATCAATAACGCCGTATTGCCGATCCTGAAGGCATTCAAACCGGATCTGATCATAAATTCCGCCGGACAGGATAACCACTTTACCGATCCACTTGCCAATATGAGATTGACCGCGAAAGGATACGCGCGTCTGACCAAAGCTCTCAATCCGGATATCGCCGTTCTGGAAGGCGGCTATTCCATTCGTGGTGCCCTTCCCTACGTTAATCTGGGTATTTGTCTGGCTCTTGCCGGAATGGACGCAAGCGAAGAAATCATTGAACCAGACTGGGAAGAATCCATCGTCAGACAGTCTCCCCAGCTTTCGGCATATATTGGCCAGCTTGCGGAACAAACTCTTGACGCGTATTTCAACCCTCCGACTCTCCCGCAGGAAGGCGCAAAAGAGGGGCAATGGTGGAGCAGAAATAAAAATATATTCTACGATACGGATATGCTGCGGGAAAAGCAGAAAGAATCCTGGCGTTTATGTGATGAATGTTCCGGCCTTGGTCGCATTGAAACCGAATCAGGAAGGGTCCCCCGTTCCCTCTGCGTGCTTCTCCCTCGCCATTCCTGCGCGAAATGCAGGGAGGAAGCAGAGAAGGAGCTTGATAAGGCAAAGAAATCAGGAAATTATAAATATATTAAATTTCTGGATGGGGATAAAATTCTTAAGGATTCTTCAAAGCCATCTTTTGCGGAACCTTGAACCAATCTTTTGAACAGGGAAAGAAATGGCCAAATTGCTGATTATAGGAGCTGGCGGCGTAGCCAACGTTGTAGCTCATAAATGCGCGGAAGCCGCAATCAAGGAAAACGTTTTTCAGGAAATTTCCATTGCGTCCAGAACATTGTCGCGCTGTGAAGAAATCTGCCGCCAGGTTAAGGATAGGCTCGGCTATTCAATAAAACCGTTTCAGGTTGATGCGGACAACGTTCCCGAATTATGCCAGCTTTTGAGAAAACTTGCTCCGGATCAGGTCTGTAATGTCGCACTTCCCTACCAGGATCTGCATATTATGGAAGCGTGCCTGGAATGCAGGGTTAATTATCTTGATACCGCGAACTATGAGCCTCCTGAAACAGCCAGATTTGAATATTCCTGGCAATGGGCTTATAATGACCGGTTTAAAGCCGCCGGCCTTTGCGCCATTCTGGGATCCGGTTTTGATCCTGGCGTGACAAACGTATTTGCCGCCTGGACTCAAAAACATGAACTGGACGAACTCCGTGTTCTGGACATTATAGATTGCAATGCCGGAAGTCACGGAAAACCCTTCGCGACAAATTTTAACCCGGAAATAAATATCAGGGAAGTCACAGCCAAAGGCCGTTACTGGGAACATGGCCAGTGGGTGGAAACAGATCCCCTCTCCTGGTCCATGACTTATGACTTCCCCGGCAATATCGGCCCCAAAAAATGTTATTTAATGTTTCATGAAGAACTTGAATCCCTTGTGTTACACCTGAAAGGATTGATAAGGGCAAGGTTCTGGATGACTTTTTCCGATTCCTACCTCAATTATCTCAATGTCCTGCAAAATGTTGGCATGACCGGAATCAAGCCAGTATCATATAACGGTCACGAAATTGTTCCCCTGAAATTCCTGGCTTCCCTGCTTCCCGATCCTTCAACACTTGGATCTTTGACCAGGGGTAAAACATGTATAGGAGATAGAGTTCAGGGCCTGCGTGACGGTCAGGAGAAAACGGTTTTTGTCTATAATATTTGTGACCACGAAAAATGCTTTCAGGAAACCGGCTCCCAGGCCATATCATATACGACCGGGGTTCCGGCAATGATAGGTTCAAAACTTATGGCGACTGGCATATGGAAAAAGGCGGGCGTCTGGAATATGGAACAGTTTGATCCCGATCCATTCATGGAGGATCTCAATAAATACGGCCTCCCCTGGCAGGTTCAGCAACTTTAAATTTTGCCAGGCATTCTGCCTGAAGCGCCCTGCAGGAATTTTCTCAATGTTCCGGGACAGAGTTTCATACTGCCTGAATTATCTTCTCAATTCCAGCTCCCTGCCCTCTCCCTGTTTCGTGCTGGATACTGAACGATTGCTCCTCAATATGGAGCTTCTTGATAGCGTTCAGCAAAAAACAGGCGTTAAAATCCTTCTCGCCCTGAAAGGCTTTGCCGCCTGGTCGGTCTTTCCCCTTCTCTCAAGAAAAGAAACAGGACCCCTATGGGGCATATGCGCCAGTTCTGTTGACGAAGCTCTTCTCGGCAAGGAAAAATTCGGGGGAGAAGTTCACGCCTTTTCACCCGCCTGGACTGAAGAAGAAATAGGGGAATTAAAAAATATCGCTGATCATGTAAGTTTTAATTCGATAAATCAGCTAAACAGATTCGCTCCTCTCCTCCAGTCGTCTCCAGGCCAGAAAGCCATCAGCGCGGGCCTGAGAGTTAATCCGGAATATTCGGAAAGCAAATTTCCCATGTATGATCCCTGTTCGCCCGGCTCGCATATGGGCGTTCGCGCAAGTGAAATGCCAGCTTCGCAAGATATGAAAAACCTGGAAGGATTGCATTTCCATACACTGTGCGAACAGGATTCTTCAGCTCTCGCCAATACCCTGAAAGTCTTTGAAAACAAATTTTCTCCCTGGTTCGACAATATCAGGTGGTTCAATTTTGGCGGCGGCCATCATATAACTCGGGATGGGTATGATATTGATTTGTTGTGTTCCACCCTTAATTCCTTCAGAAAGAAATATAACAGGCAAATTTATCTTGAACCGGGAGAAGCGATCGCGCTTGACGCCGGCTGGCTCTATGCGACCATAATTGACATTGTACAGGCTGATATGCCTGTTCTCATCCTGGACACATCGGCAGCTTGCCATATGCCAGATGTTCTCGAAATGCCCTATACTCCCGATCTTTGGTACAAGCCTTTTCCGGATAACCAGATTCAAAAAGCGGGCAAGAAAGAGGAATATGAATTTTCCTGCAGGATTGCCGGCAAATCATGCCTGGCGGGAGATATTATTGGAGAGTATTCTTTTAAAAGCATGCCACGAAGCGGGGATAAGCTTGTTTTTGCCGACATGGCAATTTATAGCATGGTCAAGACAAATACCTTTAATGGCATAAGGCTGCCCTCAATTGCTATCCATGATTTCAGAAATCCCGATCCCTTTAAAGTGATTCGTAATTTCAATTATGAAGATTTCAAAAATCGCCTGTCCTGAATTTTATAAAATGGCTCTGTTTAAACCATGTGTTGATTTTTCTGGGGGATGACAACTTTTCCC
>CAYNKM010000066.1:0-6541 GCA_964397795.1 uncultured Desulfovibrio sp.
GCGCCTATGCGAGAGGAAGCAATCCCGAAATCGATGAGGCCATCGCTTCCATGCCCGCAATCAACGCTTTTTTGAAGCAGGAAGTTGGTGAACCCCAGACTGTGGAAGAATCCATGAAAAAATTGAGGGAACTCTCACATGCCAATGGCGGAGATAGACCCATTCCGCCAATGGGCCAGCCAAAGGGAATGCCGAGAGTGCAATAAAAATCTTGATAATAAGCAATAATTATAGGCAAATTTCCGATCTGCCGGTTGACAATTCAACAAAAGCCTGTATAGGATAAAAATATATTATCGAATACCTGCATATTGTTTTGCCGGATAATATTCGATATAATAATAGGGTTTTTAAGAGGGTGTTTCATGTCCAAATCGATTTATGTGGGGAATCTCCCCTGGTCCGCCACTGAAGAACAGGTGCGGGATCTCTTTAATGAGTACGGCAATGTATTGAATGTCAAGCTTGTCAATGACAGGGATACAGGCCGGGCTCGTGGCTTTGGTTTCGTAGAAATGGAAGATGACGATGCTGAAAAAGCCATAGAAGCTCTGAATAACTCCAGTTTTGGCGGCCGCACCTTGCGGGTTAATGAAGCAAAGCCAAGGGCGCCCAGGCCACCAAGGAATTATTAAGTTTAATCAGGGCAAGGATTGTACAGGTTGAGAAAATTTAAGAATTTTTTTGCCTGTCCAAATCCCTGATTCAATCAATGGTGCGGGTCAGTAAGAAAGTTTCAGGGCTTATAACGCGCCTGAATGACCTTTCTTCCAAATTGGTTAACAGATTGGAAATCTGGTCAGGATAAAGTTTTGGGTTTATCGGCATTATTCATATATTCATTTTCACTCTGATCCTATTGGCGTATGACCTTAATCTTGAGATTGAAACATATCAAGACAGGGTTTTATTTCTGGCAACAATATAGGGAGGATTGGGTTAATCCTCATAAAAATCGCGGTTTCCCCAAAGTGGTATAATAAACAGAACAGACATTAAAAATAAGTCTCCAGCCAGGACCAAGCAGTTTTGGCTGGAGATTTTTTTTTGGACTTCAGCGTCGATTGAACTTGAAAATAAAAATTATTTGTGGACAAGGAACAAGGCAGAATTGAAAGAAGGATTTATTCCCTTGTTAATAAAGTTGGAATCTGTTAACCAGTGCAAATTGGCCAGGCTTGAATGGCCGCACGCTCAATCCGTGAATTAAATGGAAAACAAGTGATGAGACCAGATACTTTATAAGTTTACGGCAGCTGGAAGCGGTAGAGTTTAGTTTCCATGGGGTATTGAAAAGAAGCTGCATCGGGTTCTGGATATAGCTTTAAGGGATTCTGCTTTGCAACCGCATATTGCGTTTTCGGGGAGAGCTTTTGTCATTGAAAGTTCTTCCCGGGAAAATCAACAGTTCGGACATGCCTGGCCCAAAGTGAAGACAGGCTTATTTTTTGGGAAGATTGTATTGATCTTTCCAATCCTCCACATCCCTGATTAACAGCTTCTGCACTTTGGCGGTTAGGGATTTTAGATCATGCGCGTTGGCAATCTTGTCAAAATTCTTGTAAAAAGCCTTTAGTCTGTGAGCGAGGTGCTCGGATCGCACTGCCAGCCGTTGAAATTCCGCATTTTGAGAAACGCTGTTAGCCTGGGCCGCTGTGACAGGACCCATAACTGCCAGAAAAGCGATCACTGGCGTCAACAAGGTTAGATCAAAAAAGAGCGCGCCGACAAATCTTGTGGAGACGACAAAGATGGACGCATAATACATAGTTTTGGAAATCTGATTCATTTTTCCTGCCATCAGCCTTGATTTGGCGCTGTTGGCCTCATGGTAACCCATTTGGGAATGAATTAAAAATTCTCCCACCTCCCGCTTAAGGGCCGCAAATTGTTCAGGCTGGGAAAGATCGATAGAGGGTGGTTTTTTGAGGCGCAGTTGATTGCGCAGCAGATAATCAAGCCAGTCCTCACCGCCCTTGTCATACAAGGAGGAGCCTCCGTGCCCTGGCAGGCAGGAGAGGCCAAGGGAAGAGCCAAAATTTTCCAGACGCAAAAGCTCCGCCACATATCGGTATCGGGTGAGATGGCCGCGCCAGTCCGCCCTGGCGCTTTTGCGGCCCCAGATAATGGAGGCGCCCAGCAGACAAACCTGGGTTGCCGCCAATATTGCGACGGCTGCGGCATGATAAAAATTTTGAGGCCAGACAGCCATCAGTGCGGCGCATAATACCGAAAGAATAGCCAAAATGGACAGTGCCAGAAAGGAAGAGCGATCCATGGCCGCGCAAAACTTGGAGGCCTCGTCAAAAAGCCTAAAATCAGGCGATAACTCCTTCCGATAAGGGGCGTTATTTTTGACGTTGCGCGCAGTCAGCTTCTGAAAATTTTCCCAGAGTGTGGCTATCCAGGGTTGAGCTTTGGCTGCGGAAAAACTGGAGACAAGGCTTTTGGTCTTTTTTAGCTCCTGGGCAAGATCGGGGTCCAGGCCCCATTTTTTCAATGCCAGCTCATATACGTTCAGGTTCTCCCCCTGGCGATTTCTTTTAAAATCTTCCCAGCTTTTCCAGATCTTTATGGACGCATCCCGGCCGCTGTCAATCTGGATAACTGGAATGCCATTTTTAAGAGCGGTCTGGATCATGTCAAAGGTGCTGCCTTTCGCGGTCTGGGGCATCCCCGACCAGATTGCGATCAGCAAATCAGACTGATCCAGCATGGCCAGGCCTGCATCCAGATAGGCTTGCTGGCGGAAGTCGCAGGCGACATCATCCTGTCCCAGGATGGACTGGCAGGTCGAACGGTTAAGCCATTCAGTCGGTATGGCCGGGGCAAATTCAAGCACGGATTCAGCCCTGGCGCATAGGGCTTGCAGTTCTTCCCGTGACTCTTTTTTGGCGCGCGCTTCCAGATCCATGGCATGGGCCTCATGCTGGCGCGGAAATGGCAAAAAGGCGCGCAAGCTGAATCCCCGCGCCATTGCCTGATAGGCGGCAAGCCGATCGCTGCCTTCAGACAGGCAGGAGCATATTCTCAATGTTGGCTCATCCTCAAAAAAGCCGTAGGCGCGACCCTGGCGGGATATGCTCCGGGCGGCCTTGTCCAAATCCAGGCAAATTTCTGCAAGCTGCCTTTCAATGCCCTCTAGCCGCGCCCTGGGCAGAGACCTGTGGCCGCTGATCCCAACCGAAAGGGCGAAAGCGGGCAAAAACGCGCCAGACATTACTTGCTTCTTTTATGGCCGCTTTTACCCTGGTGGGCGGCCAATTCAGCCTGCAGTTTTTGCTGATCCTCCTCATCCTCCCGATCTTCAGCTATCGCGATGGCTTTCTTGAACAGGCGTGTTGCCTCCCGCTTTTTGTCAAGAGCCTGGGCCGCGCGGGCCGCGGCGCTTGCCGCAAGCTGAAGTAGATATTGTTTACCATCGTAATCTTCCTCGTAATCCTTTTCAAATTCCTTGAACGTCTTCAGGCTTTCCTCATTATGGCTCAGAGCCTGGCTCACAATGGTCAAGGCAAGTATTTGTGGATATGATACTAAATCAAGCTTGTCATAGCTTTTGGTCAAGTGTTCCAGGGTGCGGTAAGCAGACTTTAAATTGCCCTGCAGATATTCTTCCCAGCCCAAATAAAGCTGATCATGCAGATATTCCCTACTTTTGACCCCGTAAAAATCATGGGTAATCGCAACCAGCTTTTTCGCGTATTCCTGGAGCTTAGGCTCATTCTTTTCATAAATCCATTCAAAAAGGATGAGACCAAGAGAATTATAGGTATGCCAGTCATTCTCGCCCCAGGCATCCTCTTCCTGTTCAAGAAACTTTGCCAGTTCCGCAGGAAGATCAACTTGTCCCGGATGCAGTTTTTGCTTGTATTCAATCATCCACAACCACGCCAACGCGATGTTTTCGTAATTGACAACCCGTTGCTTCAGGCAGCTTTCATAGGCGGCATTGGCCTCCTTGTATGCCTCCTTATCATTGCCCAAATAGGAAAGCAATTTTGAAAGCTCTATTCTGGTATTAACAGTATCTCTGCCATCTGGAAAAATAGACGAATATCCTTGCAGCACCTCGCGCTTATAGGTCAGAGCTTTTGTCAGGACCTTATTGTCTTCTTCGGCCTTTCCTTTTTCCATATACGTGTCAGATAGGTCTGACAAAGCAAAAAGAGTATCCGAATGTTCCTTGCCCCATGCTTTTATTGCCTTTTCATAGCCTCTTTTTGCCCATTCAAGGGCTTCGTCATATTCTTCCAGACCCAGGTACACCCGTGTATAATCCTGCTCAAATCTTATACCTGTTAAATCTACAATAATGCTAGCCTTGTCAGCCTGCTTAATCAGTTTTAATGCCTCATCGTATCTTTCTTCATCAATTAAATATTCAGCATAATCCAGGAGAGCAATAAAATAAAACGAAACACTTCCTGCTACATCCTCTATTTCAGCTATAAGATCCTTTTCTGAATCTGTAAGGCTCTTATAATCCTTATGTCCTGATAAGATGCTATTGTAAAGATCCTGCTGCTTTTTGGGTAAAGTCTTTATCCATTTGTGAAAAATAAAAGTTCTGATACGTTTTGATTGTTTTAATGCTTCCTCCTTTTCTTCATAATCATCGCTAAAATCGGCTATATATGAATAAAGATCAGCCACTGCTTCGCTATTTTTTGAAAACAGGTTCTGGGCAACAGGAATATTTTTTATAGCGAGAGACAGACCTTCTTCCCTTAAGGCTGTATCGGGATGATATTTATAAACGTTCAATAAATTATCCAATGCCTCTAGGCTATTTTCTGAATTTACGCCAAATGTGGCATTCACATCTTCGTACTGTTTTTTCGCGAACGCAGGAGCCCAGTCCGGATATTCATCAGATGTAAAGACATCAAAAAGAGAAGATGCCTCTTGTATTGCAGCTTCGCTTTCGCGTCCTTCATAATAAGTCACCAAAAGATATTTTATAACTGTCCAATTCTTATAAAGATCTTTATATGTGAACCAGTCATCATCTATATCATCTATAAACTTATCTATAATATTATATAATTTTTCCCAGTCTTCCTTTTTAACGTTCAGGTCATCCAGGGCGTCCTCATCAAAATTATCCAGACGTTCCGGCGTCAGGCCTATGCCTGGCGCGAGTTTATCCAGAAGCAAGTTGCCCAGCAGGGCGCCATAATTATCGCGGAACTCCTCAACCTTGTCCCAGCCGCTGCCGTCATCTTTCCATTGCGCTTCCACTTTCTTCATTTTATCCAGCAGAAAATTGATAAGCTGATCGGCCGCGTCTTCCTTATAGACAATAAAGCTGGTGTTGGCGTCGCTCAGTAGCCAGTCGGTTACGGATTTATGAAAAATGCGCACCGTGCGTTTTTTGGGATCCGGATCATCCGTCACCTGCACAAGGCTACCCAGTTGCACAAGAATATCGCGCACATGACTTTCGGAAAGCTGATGCTCTTTTTTGAGGACGCGAAAAACCAGAGCCAGGGGCAGAGGCACTGAGCCCGCCACCGCCAGCAGGCTCAAAACCGGCCTGCCCTCCCTGGCGAAGCTTTCCCTGTCCGGATAAATCCGCTCCAGACTGTTCTGATACAGGCTGCCAAGCCCCTGCAGGACGTCATGATTGGCCTCAAAGTCCTCAAGGCTGATGACGCCATTTTCCACGGAATCGCGCAAATAGCTTAAATAGCGGAAATTGGCAGCCGAGGCCTTGAGTAGCAGGTTTGCCAGTTTCTTTCTGCGTCCGGATTCAGGAATGCGCGTTTTGAGCCATTCTTCAATATAGGTCTTGGCGTCCTCCTCATTTTGTCTGGCGGAAGCGGACAGTTCCATGGGATGCATGGCCTCAAGATGCGCCTTCACATGGGGCTCGTTGGGCCTTGAGGTGACCAGAAAATAGAGCCAGCGCGGCAGTTCGCGATAATGCTGGGCTATAAAGCGCGCCAGATTCTCACCTGCCTCATCCAGACCATCAACAATCAGAATATAGGGCTGCTGTCCACCATCTATGCCAAATGATCCAGCCTCCGTTATAAGCTTGCTGAAAAGATCCACATCCGACAGATTGGCCAGATCAAAATCATGTTTGAGAAGATAGCGGCGATAGGCGGGCAAACGCGTGCCCATCTGAAAGGCGAGAGAAAGGATTACATCACGGGGAGAGTCCAGGGTGCTTCCTGAGGTGCAAAAATGGATACCGGCAACCTGAACCTTGTTTTTAGCGGCAAACTGGGCCACAAGCGCGCTTTTACCTATGCCAGGCTCGCCAGTGATGCAAAAGACCTTGCGCTTTTTGTCATTTTCCAGCCAGGAAGAAATATCGTTGAAAATCCATTCCCTGCCAACAAAGCCGCTTTTTAACAGGCCCTGCATCCTGTCCATGTAGGTTCCAGCTGTCTGGCGCGGCAATAACTTCTTTTTTAATTTCTCGATCTCACCGGAAAAATCCTTGTGCTTTTCCAGAATATCGCCAATTGTCTCCAGCTGTTTATCAAACCAGGCCTGAAACGCCTTTGGGCCCTCCGCCTCTTTTTCCCGC
>CAYNKM010000066.1:6551-7846 GCA_964397795.1 uncultured Desulfovibrio sp.
GAGCTCAGATCCAGATACTGGATATGAGAAATGGACAAGGGGGGTTGAACTTTCGCCGGCGATTCCAGCAAAAGGGAGGCTATGTGGCAATTGCGCTCGCCAGCCGCGATGCGCAGTTCATCAAGGCATACGCCCGGGTCGCGCACAGAATGTCTGGAGAGACAGGCGATAACTGCCTGACTTGAACTAATCCCCTTGTAGATATCCGCGCGCCAGTCATCTCCTGTATGGATATTGTTCTGATCAAACCAGATTTCAAAATCCGGATGCTGTTCCTCGAGCCCTTTCTTGATTTTTTCCACAAAGGGCGAATTTTCATCATGGGGATAGCTCAAGAAAATTTTCATTCCAGACCCGCCTTGGTTGATAAATTACTTGTCATGCATGAAATCAGGGGCGATCCACTCCATATCCGGACGCGTCAGGTTTTATAGCTGGATAAAAGTAATTGGCCATGTAAAATCATCTATTATGCCAAAGAAAATTCGAATATCTGATCCAGATTAAAAACTTCACCTGGGCATCCGATGGATTTATACCAGGGATGTGTAATGTTCACTTTACGTTATCTGGATTATGGAGAAAAGCGATAACGGCCTTGTCAGGCGGCCAGGAGAGCTTTTGAAAAATCATCGCCATTGAAGGGTCGCAGATCTTCCATTTTTTCTCCCATTCCAATAAAGGTTATTGGGAGCTTTTCCTGCATTGCCACCGCGATGGCGACTCCGCCCTTGGCTGTTCCATCCAGTTTGGTTAAAATTAGCTCGTCCACCCCTATTGCCTCATTAAAAAGTTTGGCCTGGGAGAGAGCGTTTTGACCTGTTGTGGCATCCAGAGTCAAAATGCAGCGATGCGGGGCGCCAGGATGTTTTTTTGCGCAGACCTGCCGGATTTTTCCCAGTTCTTCCATGAGGTTTACACGGGTCTGCAATCTGCCCGCCGTATCAATCAATATAATATCAAAATTATTTTTCACACCATAGTCAATGGCTTCCCAGGCGACCGAGGCGGGATCCGAACCAATGGGACGGGAGTAAAAATCGGCGCCAGCGCGCTGCGCCCAGATCTCAAGCTGCTCTATGGCGGCCGCCCTGAAAGTATCCGCAGCCGCTATCAACACCTTTTTGCCCTGCATACGGTATCTATGCGCCAGCTTGCCTATGGTGGTTGTCTTTCCCACTCCGTTCACTCCCACCATTAAAACAACTTCAGGAGGGTTGATCGCGCTTATTTTGCGGGGCTGAGCAAAAATTTCCGCAATTTCAGCCACCAGCAAATTGCGGACATCGTCTGTC
>CAYNKM010000067.1:0-4363 GCA_964397795.1 uncultured Desulfovibrio sp.
CGACAATCCCGACCAGTCCGCCGCCCTGTATAAACTGAAGGAGGGAAGCCTTACCCTTGGCGGAATAAGCTGGAGAAATCCGGATCAGGCGATTATCAGTAATCTTTCTGATAAAAATATGCTTCAGTCCGGAAAACACCCGGGAAAAACCAATATAACCGATGTTGACAATGGCATTAATATTTTAGTTTATCTGGCCCAAAAACCCGCCTGCATTATTCTGAAACATAATAATCCCTGTGGGGCAGCCTGGTCATCTCCCGAACAGGGCGGTCTTTATACCGCTCTCCAAAAAGCTTTTAATTGTGACAGAATAGCCGCTTTTGGCGGCGTCATTGTAGTCAATTCTCCCCTGGATAAAAAATGCGCCGAACTGATTGCCCAAAATTATTTTGAGGTTGTCGCCGCCCCCACTTATGACGAACAGGGTCTTGAATTATTAAAAACCCGAAAAAATCTGCGTATTCTCAAGTTGCCAGGTTTGGCCATGCTGGATAAACTGGCTGATTCTTTCTGGCTCGATATAAAAAGCCTTGCTGACGGAGGCCTTATTATCCAGAGATCTTTTCAGGACGCCATTAAAAATACCGAAGAATTCTATCCGGCGATCGCAAAGCTTCCAGACGGCAGGGAAATTTGCGCACGCTCTCCCAACAAGCCAGAGCTGGAAGATTTATATTTCGCCTGGGCGGTTGAATCCGGAGTAAGCTCAAATTCGGTAATCTTTGCCAAAGATGGCGCGACAATAGCTATCGGAACAGGAGAGCAGGATCGGGTGGGCTGTGTGGAAATAGCAATCCACAAGGCATATACAAAATACGCTGATCAGCTCGCCCATACCTCACTCGGCCTTTCGCTTTATGAATTGCGAAAAAAAGCGGAAAACAGTCCGGAATTTGTAAAAAAACTGGAAGAAATTGAATCCGAAACCAGAAAGGCCAAAGGAGGTCTTGTCAATTCATGCATGGTGTCGGATGGCTTTTTTCCCTTCCGGGATGGCGTTGACGCGGCCATCGCTCAGGGAGTGACGGCCATAGCCCAGCCTGGCGGATCTTTAAGGGATTATGAGGCTATTGAAGCCTGTAATGAAGCGATGCCGCAAGTCGCCATGGTTTTTACCGGTCAGAGATCTTTTAAGCATTAAACCTGCCAAAAAAGGGCTCTTCCCTTTTGAATAACAATTTTTCCTACAAGGGTGTCTGCATATCTTCAGGTTCTGGCGGAGGCGGAAAAACCCTGCTTTCCCTGGGTCTGGGCAGGGCTTTACTGCAAAAAGAAATGAAGGTTAAGGCCTTTAAAAAAGGGCCTGACTATATTGATTCCGCCTGGCTGACTCTGGCCTGTAAAAATCCGGCGACAAATCTTGACCCCTTTTTTCTTGATGAAAAAAAATTGCAGGATTTATTCCATAAAAGTCTTTCCGCCCAAAACATAAATAAAAATAATGATCTATTTGCCCTGCTGGAGGGCAATCGCGGCCTGTATGATGGCCTGGATGAAAATGGCTCCTGCGCAACAGCCAGGCTTGCCAGAATTTTAAGCTTGCCAATTCTGCTGACCCTGAATTGCGCCAAGACCACCCGCACCATAGCCGCGATAATTAATGGATTAACCAGTTTTGAAAAAGGCCTTACTTTCTGCGGAGTGGTTCTCAACCAGACAGGCTCACAAAGACACGCGAATATTTTAAGACAATCAGTTGAACAATATACGGATCTGAAAATTATAGGAATTTTACCCAGGCTGAAAAATAACCCCCTTCCGGAACGGCACATGGGTCTTGCCTCTTATGGAGAAGAATCGCGGGAAGACCTGGAAAAAAAACTGGATGATCTTGCCGGACTTATAAATTCAAATTGCGATATTGATAATCTTCTGCAGTCCCTCCCCTCCCATGCGGTAGATACAACACAAAAACCGATTGCAAATTCCCCAATTCACATTTCTGAAAGCACAGGATTGAAGCCAAAAATAGGCTATGTCCAGGACAAGGCGTTCTGG
The DNA here is from genome assembly GCA_964397795.1 of uncultured Desulfovibrio sp. GTDB lineage: Bacteria > Desulfobacterota > Desulfovibrionia > Desulfovibrionales > Desulfovibrionaceae > Desulfovibrio. Next base: position 2,002 of record CAYNKM010000067.1, read on the forward strand.
TTTTATTATCCGGAAAATCTTATTGATCTTGAAAAAAGCGGCGCGAAGCTGGTAAATTTAAAAATAATCAACGCCTATGAAAAAGATTTAACAAAATGGGATGATCTGGATGGGCTATACCTCGGCGGCGGCTTTCCTGAAGATTATGCCGAAGAACTGGAAAACTCTCCCCTGCTCACAAAAATAGTTGAATATTCCAGAAAAGGCTTGCCAATTTACGCGGAATGCGGAGGCCTGATTCTGCTTTGCAAAAAACTGGATATTGATAAGCGATCTTTTAAAATGGGGGATATTTTCCCGGTAAATATTAAATGGAACAAAAAACCCCAGGGTCTTGGCTATGTTAAAGGCAGGATCGTTCGGAAAAATCCTTTTTTTACGGAAGGACAAATTGTTCGGGGTCATGAATTTCATTATTCCTCCGCCCTACCCCTGGATAAAAATCAGCAGTTTGCCCTTGCGTTGGATTATGGAAAAGGAATAACGCCCAGAGAGGACGCGGGAGCTTTTGACGCTTTAATTTATAATAATACCTGGGCCAGTTATACCCACATCTTTTCGCCGGCAATTCCCTGCTGGGCCAAAAATTTTGTTGAGGCGGCACGCACCTGGAAACAGAGGGAAGAAATAAACAAGATTACCCCCCTATCCCTGTCATACCCTTCTGGGTGACCGCGTTACTTTTTTTGGCGCGCAGAAGTTCTTCGCCCAAGGGCTTCAGTTTGCAGGAATTTATAATTTTTTGACTGATTTCATTTTCGCTTATATTGGGATTGCGGATAAGGGGAGCAAGGGGGACTTCCTCATCGGAGAACAGACAGGTTCTCAAGTTGCCGTCGCTGGTCAGACGCAGGCGATTGCATTGGGCGCAAAAGTGGTCGCTCAAGGCGGAGATAAATCCAAATCTACCTTTGGCGCCTTTGACCGCATACATTCTTGCTGGTCCGGCCATTTGGGAGATGGTTTCGGGTTCGACAGGTTCAAGCTGAATTTTTTCTTTAAATATATTTATTAGATCCCTTGTTTCAAGGAACATTTCAGTTGACCAGAGGGTGGAAGAACCCATTGGCATAAATTCAATAAAGCGTATATCAATGGGCATGTTTTTAATTGCGTAAATGAAATCGTCAGCTTCCCTGTTGGTAATCCCTTTCAAGGCTACCGCGTTCAGCTTGACCCTTAAATTTTTACTTATAAGATATTCAATATTTTTTAAGACAGAGGAAAGGGAGTTTACGCCAGTAATTTTTTCATAGGACGCTGCTTTAAAGCTGTCGAGGGAAATATTTATCGCTTCCGGTTTTATTTTAACCAGATCATTTAAATATGGTTCAAGAAGAGAGCCATTTGTGGTAATGCCAAGATGAATATCGGGAAACTTTTTTCGCAAATCATATAAAAAAGCGATGCAATTTTTCCGCGCGAATGGCTCCCCTCCCGTTATTCGTATTTTACCAATACCCATTTTTGACATAATACGAACAAATTTTATTATTTCCTCATAGCGCAGGATATTTTGATGGGGGATGTAATCAAGACGTCGAGAATCCCTGCAATACAGGCAATGAAAATTACATCTGTCAGTAACGGAAATTCTCAGATAGCGCGCCTGTCTGCCGGAATTGTCTATTATTTTTTCCCGATTAAATTGATTATTGGACATTTAAATTCTCTTACCTGTATTTAAGACAGGTATCAAGCAGGAAAGGAGTCTATAAGGATGAATATAGGACCATATACTTTTGAGGAATTTCGCCAGCTTGCGGAAAATTTTCATGGTTACGCCGCGCCAGGCCTGTTGATTGGCGGTTATATGGTTGAAAAAGCCAAGGCTGCCCTACCGGAAGGCACTCTTTTTGAAGCGGTTGTGGAATCTCCCAAATGTCTGCCGGACGCCGTTCAGCTTCTGACCCTGTGTTCAACAGGAAATCAGCGCATGAAAATCCACAACCTTGGAAGGTATGCGGTGTCGCTTTTTGATAAACATACTGGCAAGGGATTCAGGGTCAGTCTTGACCCGGAGGAAATGGCAAAATGGCCAGAATTATATGGCTGGTTTTTCAAGAAAAAAGCCAAAAAAGATCAGGATACTGTCCAGCTTGAAAAAGAGATACGCGAGGCCGGCGATTCCATTTGCAGACTGGAAGAGATTGAAATTAAAAATACCTTTATTGGCCATAAGCATATGAGAAACATTGTGGTCTGCCCCGTATGTGGAGAGGCTTATCCCGATACGGACGGACCTGTCTGCCGGGGCTGTCGGGGTGAGGCGCCATATCTGAATACCGGAAAAAAGAAAAAGGCTAATTCAAATATAGGAATAAAGATCGTCCCCGTGCAGGAATCAGTCGGGTTGAACGCC
>CAYNKM010000067.1:4373-7838 GCA_964397795.1 uncultured Desulfovibrio sp.
CCGCCCATGATATGACACGTATTGAACCCGGACAGTTCAAGGGCCCCGAGTTTCGCGCGGGTCATCTTATCACAGCTGGGGATGTCTGTCGTCTACAGCAAATGGGTCGATTTAACGTGGCGGTTCTTGACGAACCTGCCCAGGATAATCAGGCGGTCCATGAAAATGAGGCAGCGGAAGCCTTTGCCAGACTTATGGCTGGTCCAGGAATCACCTATTCCCTGCCGCCAAAAGAGGGAAAAATTGATTTCAAGGCGGAATATGATGGTTTGTTTTGTGTCAATATAGAGGCTCTTCACAATTTTAATCTTGTTCCCCAGGTAATGGCGGCCAGCAGGCAGAATGCGAGTCTGGTAAAACAGGGTATGCCTTTGGCAGGAGAAAGAGCAATCCCGCTTTTTCTCGAACGGGAAAATTTTGAACTTGCCCTGAGTACCCTGCATGAGCCGCTTTTTGAAGTTCGGCCCTTGCGAAAAGCCAGGGCGGGAATCCTTGTGACGGGCACGGAAGTTTTCAAGGGTATTATTCAGGATAAATTTATTCCCATTATATCGGCCAAATTGAAAAATCTGGGCAGCGAGGCGATTGAAGCCATAATAGTCCCCGATGATAAAAGGGAAATTACCAGGGCTGTTGAGGCCATGCTGGAGAAAGATATTGATTTATTGATAACCACAGGCGGTCTGTCGGTGGATCCGGACGATGTGACCAGGCAGAGCCTTATCGAGTTGGGACTTGACAATGTCATTCATGGTGTTCCGGTTTTGCCAGGAACAATGAGTCTTGTTGGAAAGCTTGCATATGGGGACAAGGAGGTTCAGGTTCTGGGCGTGCCTGCCTGCGCCCTCTATTACAAAACCACTTTTCTGGATCTTGTTTTACCGCGCCTTCTGGCCGGATGCGAATTTACCAGGCAGGACGCGGCGAATATGGCTGACGGGGGATATTGCCTGAATTGCAAGGTGTGCGCCTGGCCAAAATGTTCCTTTGGAAAATAAAATACTTGACAAATATTTTTATTTGGTTTTTCTTTTTTTTATCAATTTATTAAATGTTCTTTAATATGAGTCAATAATGTCAATATCTCCGCTCTCCCAGATAAATGTAAATTTTTCCTACTTTACTTACTTTAGTCCGGGGAGCGGTCAGGAACTTTATTGACATTTTTCAGTCAGAAGTTCATAGGCCGCAGGCAATGCCAGCGGTCTTTTTTTTCACCAATTCCACAGGAGAGATCTTATGTATCTTGGTAAACAGGTCAGGATGGAAAGAATTCTGGATCGCACTACTGGACGCACCATTATTGTACCAATGGATCATGGCGTGACGATGGGCCTTGTGGACGGTCTTATTGACATGAGGGAAGCGGTTAATGACATGGCCAAAGCCGGAGCTGATGCCGTGCTCATGCACAAGGGTCTTGTGCGCTGTTCCTACAGAAGCGCGGGCAAGGATATTGGTCTTATTATCCATCTCTCCGCCTCAACCGCCCTTTCAACCGAGGGTAATACCAAGACCCTGGTCGGCACTGTGGAGGAAGGTTTGAAACATGGCGCGGATGCCGTATCAATTCATATTAATCTTGGTGATCCCAATGAGAGGGAAATGCTCGCCGATTTCGGCAAGGTGGCGGAAGCCTGCGATAACTGGCATATGCCGCTTATAGCGATGGTTTATGCCAGAGGTCCCAAAATTAAAAACAGTTTTGATCCCAAAAACATTGCTCATTGCGCCAGGGTAGGCGTTGAGCTGGGAGCGGATATTATCAAGGTTTCCTATACGGGCGATGTTGAAAGTTTTTCCGATGTCGTAAGCGGCTGCTGTGTTCCGGTGGTAATCGCGGGCGGAGAAAGGATGGATTCGGACAGGGCGATTCTGCAAATGGTCTATGATTCCCTGCAGGCGGGCGGTTCCGGTATTTCCATGGGAAGAAACGTCTTCCAGCATCCCAGAAGGGTTGACCTTATGCGCGCGCTCCGCTCCATAGTCCATGAAAACGCGACGGTTGATCAGGCGCTGGAAATAATGGGGGAATAGATGGTCAAAATATTTTTCAGAAGTATTCCCTTCGATAAAAATTCGGTGACCCTCGCGCTTGAGGCCGGAGTGGACGGAATTATCGTTCCCGAAGAAAATGTGAAAACAGTGCAGGGACTTGCGCGCTGTGAGGTTTGGCCTGACGAAGGGGTGGATTTCATTTCTCTTGAAACCAAACAGGACGAGGAAAAGACTTTACAATCCATTAGATCGGGACGAAAAACAATCCTTGCCAAGGGTTGGGAAATAATACCGATCGAAAATTTGCTAGCCCAAAGTGATCAGGTTTTCGCGGAAGCGGAAAATGTCCAAAAGGCATGTCTGGCCTCCGGCATTCTTGAACGGGGTGTCACAGGCATTGTCATTCCTTCGTCTTCTGTGGGTGAAATCAGGAATATTGTGGCTTCCTGCAAACTGTCGGCGGGAAAGGAAAATCTTGTCCGCGCAAAAATTACCAAAGTTCAGCAGGTGGGTTTGGGGCATAGGGTCTGTCTGGACACACTGTCCCTGATGCATAGGGGACAAGGTATGCTGATTGGCAATTCAAGCGCGTTTACTTTTTTGGTGCATGCTGAAACCGAATTTAATGAATATGTCGCCTCCCGGCCATTTAGAGTGAACGCCGGCGGAAGTCATTCCTAGATTCGGCTTCCTTTTGATAAGACGACTTATCTGGAAGAATTGAAGCCGGGAGATGAATTGCTGGTAGTAGATAATAATGGCGATAGCGCGATTTCAATTTTGGGAAGGGTTAAAATTGAAATTCGCCCCATGCTTCTTATTGAAGCGGAGGCGGAAGATTCAGAGGGAAAAATTCATACCGGGACAATATTTTTGCAGAACGCGGAGACCATACGGCTGACTTCCCCAGAGGCCAATCCTGTAAGCGTGGTGCAAATCAGGCCAGGCGATGAAGTTTTATGCCAGCTTGATCAGGCGGGAAGACATTTTGGCATGCGCGTCAAAGAAGAAATCCAGGAGAAATGAGATGGTCTCCGCAAGAGAAGAAAACCCGTCTGAAACCCGGCCCGTTTCAAATTCGGATGAACGCCTGAGTGAAATAAGAAAGGAGATTGATTTAATTGACCGAAAGCTTCTTGGCCTTCTGAATGAACGCGCAAAGCTGAGTCTTGAGGTGGGCAGAATAAAGGCTGAAGATAAGGATATAATATTTAAGCCCCTTCGGGAAAAAGATTTGCTTGATAAACTTAAAAGTCTTAATACTGGTCCCCTTCCGGATGACCATCTTCTGTCAATCTGGCGTGAGATATTAAGTTCCTCACGCGCCTTGCAACGACCCCAGCATGTCGCCTATCTCGGACCGGAAGGAACATTTTCACATTTGGCGGGGCTGGAATATCTTGGACATGCGGCTGTTTTTCAACCCTGCCAGGATATAGCACAAATTTTTGAAGAAGTAAGCAATGG
>CAYNKM010000068.1:0-7832 GCA_964397795.1 uncultured Desulfovibrio sp.
GGAGCGGGAGGCACGTCAGAACGCGCCAAAGTCTTGTCGCCCTGCTTGGCGGGAGTTACCGGAGTTGCGGCAATGGGGACATCCGCGCCTGTGCCTCCATCTTCGGTAATGCCTTTTCTGTACCCATAATCGCTCACATACCAGCCATCCCCTTTCAGGACAAAAGATGTGCGGGACATGATACGTGGCGACGGCGTGCCGCATACGGGACACTTCGCGTCTTTTTGAGCTTCAGAAGCTTTAACCCATTCTTCAAAAACATGGCCGCATTTGGGACATTTATATTCGTAAATAGGCATTTCAACTATCCATTTTTTAAATATATATATCTGATTCAGGTTTTGATATAACAAAAAAGCCGGGCAAAACGCTTTCAGCTTCCTTGTGATAAAATTAACAACAAAAGACCCTGCGCTCCAATGCCCCATTAAATCCGATTTTCAAATAATTCAGCCCATGCGCCACAAAGCGGCGCGGGCATTTTACTGAAAAACTGATTAAATGGGGAGCAAATCTGTCAGGGAGCTTGTTACCAGGTTTATAAAACCAGATAAAAACTTGAAATCAGGAGCTTGAGCTGTTGCGTGCCTCTTTAATTTTTAATTTAATTCTTTCCGCCCGTCTTTTGCGGCGTCTGTCCAGCTCCTTTCTGCGTTCAACCTTTTTATGAGCCATAAATACTCCTTTGAAAATTATTTTAGTGAAGATTAATCCACCTTTCAAAAAAAGTCCATATTGGCAAGAATATCCCGAATCAGAGGCCTTTTGAAGATAGGACACTGATTTTAAAAGTCTTTATGTTCTATTGTCCGAAATTCTGTCGTAATATCCGCTTATTCTGTCCATGAATTTAAGGTCACAATTTGTGAAGCCGTTATCAGACAAAATTTTCCGCAGATAATCCAATATTTCATAAGGTATTGGATTAATTTGTAATACGCATTCCCGGCCAATCCTTACACGAAAATCATGCTCTTTTATTCCAAAAGAAGCCAATAATGTTTCAATCTCTTCCTCCGTTTTTTCCAGCCTGGCAAGATTGTGAAGATCTGGATGGACGCCATAGGAAAAACGGGTTAGCAGACAGGGCCTGGCTTTCTGTCCTGGATTTTCTAGACCGGAAACCTGAGCATAATGATGGATTTCCCTTTTGCCCAGACCCGCCATACTTAAGGGAGAAATAAAGCCCAGCTCCTTGACGGCTTTTTGGCCTGGACGATATTCGCTGGAATCATCGCTGTTTCCTCCATCGCACAGATAATAATTTTCAGCTCCATGCTTTAGCGCCTGGGCCTTAATTTCTCCAAACGCCGCCCTTTTACAGAAGTAGCAGCGTTTCTTGCCGTTTTCCCTAAGCTCCCTGATCGAAAGAGGATTGATACTTGAGAAAACAAGGGGAATACGGTTTCTGCGCGCCCATTCTTCGGCGCTTCTGCTTTCCCTTTCAGGAACGTGAGGACCTTTTATATGAATTGCCAGAACCTGGCAGCCGCATAATCTGGCAGAATGACAGAGGAAGCGGCTGTCAAGGCCTCCGGAAAAAGCGACAACTATCGCGGGCAATTCGCTCAAGATTTCCCGCAGCCTGACCGGTACAATTTCCTCATACACGCCAGCGCATCCTCGTTTTTATGCCGTTATCCTTAAGACACTCCTTGCATTCCCTGATGGTATAATCCCCGAAATGAACTATGGAAGCCACAAGAGCGGCGGAAGCTCCGGTTTTTCCCAATACTTCAGCCAGATGGCCGGGTTTTCCCGCGCCGCCTGACGCGATGACCGGAATGGAAACCTGTCCGGCTATTGCCCGGGTAAGCTTAAGCTCATATCCGTCGCGCGTTCCGTCCGCGTCAATAGAATTGACGCAAAGTTCGCCCGCCCCCAGTTCCTGGCATCTTTTTGCCCACTGGATGGCATCTATTCCCGTGCTTTTTCTGCCTCCATTAATATAAATTTCATATCCTGAAGGAATATTTATTGAAGCGGGAACGCGCAAAACATCCATGCCAACTACAATGGCCTGAGATCCGAAAGCTTTGGAGCCTTCGCTGATCAGGTCAGGGTTAAGCACAGCGGCAGAATTGACAGAAACTTTTTCAGCGCCAGCCAGGAGAGCCTCCCGCATGGATTCCACGCTATTTATGCCGCCGCCCACGCTAAAGGGAATAAATATGCCCTTTGCCACATTGCGAACAACATCCAGGAAAATCCCCCTGCCTTCCCAGGAGGCTGTTATATCATAAAAAACGATTTCATCCGCGCCAGCTTCATAATAGCGCCTGGCGCTTTCCACGGGATCCCCTATATCTTCATTCCCCTGAAACATTACACCCTTTGTTAATTTGCCGTTGCGCACATCCAGACAGACAATGAGACGTTTAGAGAGCACTTCTATTTTCTCCGCAATAATCATTAAAATTTTTCAGGATACGCAGACCTGGCTCTCCGCTTTTTTCCGGATGAAACTGGACGGCCCACAAGCCATCATAACCATAAACAGAGCAGAACGGGCCTCCATAAGAGCTTTCGGCAATTACAAGATCGCCCGCCGGAACGGGGTAGTAGCTATGAACAAAATAAAACTCAGCGTCTTCCGGCAATCCGGAAAGCAGGGGTGATTCTTTTACAATTTTAAGACCATTCCAGCCCATATGAGGAATTTTTATGTTTTCCCCATTTTCTTCCATACGGCTTTTATCAAAAAGCCTGCATTTGCCCTTGAGCAGGGCGAGCGTTTTTGTATTGCCTTCTTCACTGCTTTCCAGAAAAATCTGGCAGCCCAGACATATTCCCAGAATCGGCTTGCCATTCCTGGCGGCCTTGACGAGTTCCCTGTCCATGCCCGATTTGCGCAATTGATTCATGGCCTGGGGAGCGGCGCCGACTCCAGGGAAAATTATCCCCGAACTTTCCCCGATTTCTGAAGCGTTGGCAGTAATTATGGCGTCAATCCCCATGCTGTTCAAGGCCCGCAAAACGCTTGTCTGGTTTCCCGCGCCATATTCCAGGATAGCAAGCACCGCTCACTCCTTTGGTAATTTTATTTCCGCTATTCTTATAAAATCTCTACGCCGTCCTCATTTACCAGAACAGTATATTCCCAGCGAATACCGCCCCATTCAGGATAATAAAGGCCGGGTTCCACAGTAACGACCATATCCTTTTCAAGCACGTCCCTGCTCCCTTTTGACAGTCTTGGCGCTTCATGTGTTTCCAGGCCAACGCCATGCCCAAGCCCATGGGTAAAAGCATCGGCGACGCCCGCATTCGCAAAAACTTCTTTTGCCGCGTTATATACAGTTTCACATGAGACACCAGGCCGCATAATCGCCATTGCCGCATCTTGAGCCTTGCGCACCAGATCCATGGCCCTGTCAAATTCTTTGGAAGGCGTGGCGCCAAGCCACCAGGTTCTTGTCTGGTCGGAGCAATAATTATCAACACGGCAGCCCGCGTCCACGAGAAGGGGGAGATTTTCTTTTATCACCATGTTGTCCGGAATGGCATGAGGCTCCGCGCTTTTTGTTCCGGCTGCCACTATTGTGGAAAAGGCCAGTTCTTGCGCCCCCCTGTCCCTGAAAAGGCGTTCAATTTCCCAGGCCAGATTTTTTTCAATTTTCCCCGGCAGATTATCTTTTTCCTGATCAAGCCACTGAAACATTTGATGGTTAAGCTTGAAACTGTTCCTTAAAGCGGCAATTTCAGCATTGTCCTTTATTTCCCTCAATTTTTCCACAAGCCCGTTACAGGGCTGGAGAAAAACGCGCCTTCCCAGCTTTTCCCTAAGTCTTCCCATATATTCCAGACTTAATGAGGCTGTTTCAACACCTGCCAGATTCGCATGTTGAAAGAGACATTCCGCAAGACCATCTATCTGCTTTTTATATACGAATATTCTTTCCCTGGGCCAGATTTTCTCCGCGGCCAAAGAATAGCGGGAATCGGTTAAAAGCCAGTCCTCCCCATCCGCGCAAACCATAAGGAGACCCGAGCTTTCGTTGGGCTGCGGGTCGTGCAGTTCAAAACCGGAAAGATAAAAGCGATTGACAGCGATACTTACTATAAGAAGATCAAGGCCCTTTTCAATTATTTTCTTGCGCAATTTGTCCCGGCGCCCGGCGAATATATCAAAGGCGTCTTTGTTTATTATCCCACTCCTGTCATTCTGTAAGGAAACTTTCATCTCATTCCCCAATTCTCGGTTATTTTAAAGAGGCAATATCAATATTGACCTTGGTGTCAAGCCAGTTTATACAAAAATGATTATGCAACCAACTTATAATATGCTAAGTGTACTCGATCTTGTCCCTTTTGGTCCAGATAAAAACGGTTTTTTTGCCTTGCGTCTATCCAATCCGGGCTGGTCAGACTGGAGGCCTGGCCAATTCGTCATGTTAAGACCCGAATCTTTTGGGCTTGAATATGCCTGGGGACGACCTTTTTCCATTTGCCACATGACCCCCCGTCATATGATCTGTTTTTTTAAGATAGCCGGCGCCGGAACAGCCAAAATTGCCCAGCTCCGTAAGGGCGATAAAATTGCTTCCTGGGGACCTTTGGGCAATTTTTTTCAGATGGAAGAAAACGTTCCCACCCTCCTTCTCGCCGGAGGCATTGGGGTAGCGCCCTTTGTGGGATATGTAAACCGTCATCTCAAGCCCTGGAATTTAAGCATGCTTTTTGGTCACCGCGAGCCAATCGGCTGTTATCCCATTGACAGTATAAACGAAAGAATCACTGTGGATACCCTCCAGGAAACACAGGATGGCGATTTGGATAATTTTATTTATACCATGCAGGAAAAAATAGCTGATTATGCCGCTCAAAACGGCCTCATTCTGGCATGCGGCCCTGTTCCTTTCCTTAAGACTGTTAAAAAACTTGGCATGAAAGCAGGCGCAAGAGTACAAATATCCATTGAAACAAAAATGGCCTGCGGCATTGGAGCATGTCTTGGCTGTGTCTGCAAGGAAGCCAGAAAAAAGCCTGACAAGGAATCTGTGCCATCCTATTTGCAGGTGTGTACGCATGGTCCCGTTTTCTGGGCCAATCAGGTAGAAATTTAATAAAGCTTCCATAAAACTCTTGATTTTTCATATCCCCCTTTTACATTCAAAGCCTGTGCGAACGGGAATCAATAACATATATCCGCCATATTATTAAAATGGAAAGCGCAAAATGGACTTAAGTGTTACCCTTAAAGGACAGTCACATAATCTGATTTTAAAAAATCCCATCATTGCCGCTTCCGGCACATTTGGAAGCGGTCTTGAGTATGCTCCTTTTGGGGATCTTGGCAAGCTTGGCGGAATTTCTGTAAAAGGGATTTCGCTTAAGCCCAGAAAAGGGAATCCTCCTCCCCGCATTGCTGAAACCCCCGCTGGCATGCTCAATTCGGTCGGTTTGCAAAATGATGGGGTGGAAAACTTTATCAAAAAAAAGCTTCCCCTGTTGCCTTTCAGGGAAACCGCCATTATTGCCAATATTTATGCCTCCACCGTGGACGAATTTGGCCAGCTTGCCGCGATCCTCAATAATGAGGAGGGAATCGCCGCTTTGGAAATCAACGTATCCTGTCCAAATGTGGCAGCCGGAGGCCAGGCATTTGGCACAGATGCCCGTCTCTGCGCGCAGGTAACAGAAATTGTAAAAAAAAATGCTCCAGACAAACATATAATGGTAAAATTGACTCCCAACGTCACCAGTATTTCCGATATTGCCAAAAGCGTGGAAGGGGCGGGAGCGGACAGTCTATCCTTAATTAATACTCTTTCCGCCATGGCCATCAATGCCAAAACCCGCAAGCCAATGCTGGCCAATATTATTGGAGGCCTGTCGGGAGCCGCAATTAAACCTGTCGCCTTGCGCTGTGTCTGGCAGGTTTACAATTCTGTCAAAATTCCTGTAATCGGCCTGGGGGGTATTGTTTGCGAAAATGATATTCTCGAATTCCTGCTGGCTGGCGCGTCTGCCATTCAGGTAGGAACCGCCAACTTCATGAGACCTGACAATATATTCAAACTGGTTGACAATTTGCCAAAAGCCCTTGAAGATGCCGGCGTTCAAAGCCCTTCCGCCCTTACAGGCGCGCTGATAACGGATTAGTCATGACTATCCGAATTGAGGAAGTAACAAGTCAGGAAAGGCTCGCCGAATTTATAGATTTGCCTTTTTCAATTCACAAAAACCATCCCCTCTGGGTCCCTTCCCTCAAAAAGCAGGATCGTATTCTTTTGACCCCGGGAGAACACCCGTTCTGGTTGAGCGCCAGACGCAAGCTTTTTCTTGCGCTCCGCGATGGAGAGCCTGTGGGACGCATCGCGGCCATTATTGATGATAAATATAATGATTATGCGGGAGAAAAATGCGGATCTTTTGGGTTCTTTGAATGCCAGAAAGATCAGGAAGCTGCCCATCTGCTTCTGGATCACTCGCGGGGCTGGCTTCAGAAGCAGAAAATGTCTTTTATGCGCGGCCCGCTCAATCCTTCCGCAAACTACTCCTGTGGCCTTCTGGTCTCCGGATTTGAGCTTCCGCCCTCCCTTATGATGCCCTGGAATCCTCCCTGGTACGCCGAACATCTGGAAAGCTGGCATTTGCGCAAGGAACAGGATCTTTTCGCCTATCTTATTAATAAAGACAGCATGAATCTTCCGGACTGGCTTAAAAATGAGGTAAAGCGTCTGAAGGAGTCAGGGACTTTTACCTGTAGGCCATCGGGCAAAAAAACCCTTTCTGAAGATATCAAGGTCATGCTGGAAATTTACAGACTTTCCTGGGCAGATAACTGGGGTTTTTCACCCCTGTCTCCTGAAGAGGCGGCGGAACACGTCAGGGAACTTTCCACCATTCTTGATCCCCGCTTTTTTGTCCTCTTTTTTCACAATGAAAAACCAGTGGCGGGAATGGTGGCGATGCCCGACATGAATCCCCTTTTAAGACGTCTTAATGGTAAAATTGGCTTCACTGCCCCCTGGCATTACTTTCGCAGTAAAAAGGAAATTCATAAAGGCTACCGCATTATGCTGTTTGGAATACTTCCGGAATATCGCCTTCAGGGCCTCCCCTTGCTGTTACTTGATTATATGCTGGAACAGGCGAAAACAATGCCTGAACTTGAATGGGTGGAAGGCTCCTGGGTACTTGAAGATAACGCCGCCATTGACGATCTGATTGAGGATTTTGGAGGTAAATTATATAAACGATACCGCATATATCGCAGAGATATTGGCGTATGTTAAGCCCGCATCCGCTAAAAATCGCCATTACAGGAGGAAGCGGCTTTCTGGGCGGCCATCTTTTGCCTGTATTACTCAAAGAAGATTTCAGGATTACCTGCTTAAGCAGGAACACTGGTAAAACCTTTCCCGAGGCGGTAAATGTAATTGCCGGAGATTGCCTTGACGCAAAATCCCTTGAGCCTTTTCTTGAAGGGCAGGATATTCTTATCCATATGGCCTGCTCCCTTTTTGCGCCTTCCTGGCAATCTTATCTTGACGCCAATGTCCGTAGTACCCGGAACATTCTGTCGGTAATAAAAAACCTTCCCCTTGAAAAGCGCCCAAAAAAAGTTATCCATATTTCCAGTCTGGCCGCAGCCGGTTCTTGTGCCGTTTCTCCTGGTCTGGATGAAAAGGCCGCGCCCGCGCCTGTTTCCGCATATGGATGGTCAAAGCTCTTTGGTGAAAATCTTTTTCAGCAAGAGCTGGGCGACCAGCTGCTAATCCTCCGTCCCCCCATAATTTACGGTTCAGGAGACAAAGGACTTTTACCGATGTTCAAAAGCGCGCAAATGGGTCTGGGCATAAGCCCGGGGAGAAACAGGGACTTTC
>CAYNKM010000069.1:0-7813 GCA_964397795.1 uncultured Desulfovibrio sp.
ACAGAGTAATCAGCTGTGAGAAGCAAAGTCCTCCCACCACAGCCATTCCCAAAGGACGTCTCGCATCCGCCCCTGCCCCAATTCCAATCGCGATAGGCAGTGCGCCCATCAAGGCGGCCAGAGTTGTCATCATTATTGGCCTGAAACGGATATGACAACCCATTGTTATGGCCTTCAGGGGAGAAATATCGGGATTTTTCCTCTGCTCTTCCAGGGCGAAATCAAGCATCATGATCGCATTTTTTTTAACAATGCCCAAAAGCATGATGATGCCGACAAATCCGTACAGATTTAGCTCCATGCCAAAGATCCAGAGAGTAAAAAGGGCTCCAAATCCCGCGGCGGGCAAGCCTGAGAGAATGGTCAGGGGATGGATAAAACTCTCATAAAGTATTCCAAGCACCAGATAAATTACCACAATAGCCAAAAAGAGAAGCCAGCCCATTCCTTGCAGGGATTTTTGAAAAGCCTGGGCGGTGCCCTGAAATTCCGCGTTTATCGTATCTGGCAAAATTGACGAGCTTATCGCGGTTATTTGCTCCACCGCCTCGCTTATGGCAATTCCTGGAGAAAGGTTAAATGAAATGGTTACAGCCGGGAACTGGCCATTATGCGTTATTGTAATCGGACCTACGGCTGTATGAACATCAACAAGGCTGTCGAGGGGAACCAGATCTCCATCTTTTGCGCGAACATATAGATGGGAGAGGGCAGTCATATCTTCCTGGAAATTTTTTTCCAGTTCCACAAATACCTTATAATCATTGTTGGGCGCATAAATTGTTGAAATTTCTCGAGATCCGAATGCGGATTGCAAAGCCAGCTCAATCTGCTGGGGAGAGATCCCCAGGGCAGCCGCTCGTGTGCGGTTAATATCGATCCTCAATTCGGGATTCTGTATTTGCAGATCGCTGTTCACATCCTGGAGAATGGGTAATTTTCGTAATTCATCTTCCAGCTTTTGGGCGGAGTCAAAAAGGGATGTCATGTCGGAACTGAACATTGTATATTGATAAAGAGCGCGGGAAGCACGCCCGCCCACATTTATGGAGGGAGGGATACGCAGATAAACTTTTAATCCTGGAGAATTATTGAGTTCCTTTCTTAATCTTTGCGCAACTTTGGCGATTGGTTCCCTCTTTCCCAATTCTTTCAGATAAATAAGAATCACGCCGTTATTCATGCTGTTGCTTGAACCGACAATGCCGATAACAGAATTATAAAGATCAATATCGGGATCATTATCAAGAATGTTGTCAAGCACATGCTGGGCGTCAACCATTCCCTGATAGGAAATTCCCTGTTCAGCTTCGGTAGAGGCGACTATAAAACCGTTATCTTCCGTAGGCATAAAACCTTTTGGAATAATAATGGCAAGCCAGGCGGTGAGCACTATAAGAACAAGGGAAGCCATAAGCGTTATAAAACGATAGCGAAGGATAAAGGTCAGGGATGTTTCATAGCTTTTGGCAAGGGAATTAAAAAGATTTTCAAAGAAGACATAAATTTTGCCGTGTTTGACGCCTTTTTCTGTTTTCAGGAAATAGGCGCAAAGCATGGGAGTAAGGGTAAGGGAAACAATGCCTGAACATAATATGGCTGAAATAATTACAACAGAAAATTCCCTGAAAAGTCGGCCAACAATTCCCCCCATGAAGAGCAGTGGAATAAAGACTGCGCCCAGGGAAAGAGTCATGGAGACAATGGTGAAGCCGATTTCCGCTGATCCTTCCAGGGCGGCAGTCATCGGAGATTTTCCCATTTCCTGATGTCTTACAATATTTTCCAGCATTAATATGGCATCATCGACAACAAATCCGACCGCGAGAGTCAGGGCCATCAGGGAAAGATTATCAATGCTGTAGCCCAGAATGGCCATGACCGCAAAAGTGGAGATGACGGACATTGGCAGGGCAAGAGACGGGATAATTGTGGCTTCCAGATTCCGCAAAAAGATAAAAATAACCAGGACGACAAGAACGACTGTGAGGATCAGGGTAAATTTGACATCGTCGACCGATTCCTGGATTGATTCGGAGCGATCATAAACTATCTCAAGCTTAACTGAAGGGGGAATCTGCTTTTCAAGCGAAGGTAGTAATTCTTTTATTGTATTTGCCACTTCCACGGTATTGGCGCCAGGCTGTCGATCTATGGCAAGAGTAATGGCAGGGTGTCCGCCTCTTCCCCAGGCGATCTGTTTATCCTGCTGGACGCTGTCAATAACAGTTCCCAGTTCTTTCAGACGAACAGGAGATCCGTTTTGCCAGAGAACTACCGTATCTTCAAAGTCGGTGGCATTAAAAAGTTGTCCTGAAGATTTGATGGCGCTCGCTTTCTGGCTTCCTTCCAGAGAACCGGTAGGGAGCATGGAGTTGGCCGCCATAACCGCGTCCGCCACTTCATCAATTCCAAGTCCCCTGCTGGCCAGGGCGTCAGGATTTAATTGAATCCTCACGGCATATTTTTTTTGGCCAAAAACAATCACCTGCGCCACGCCGGAAATCATTGACAATCTTTGGCCTATAAGGGTGTCGGCATATTCATTCAGCTCCCAGAGAGGCAGGGTAGGCGATGAGACCCTAAGATACATAATGGGCATATCGGCGGGGTTGACCTTTCGGAAACTGGGAGGAGTTGTCAGACTTGATGGGAGTCTTCTTTGCGCAAGACCTATCGCGGCTTGAACATCCAGAGCCGCCGCGTCTATATTTCGATCCAGATCAAACTGGATATTGATTCTCGTGCGGCCTGTTGAATTGATGGAAGAAATGGAATCAATTCCGGCAATGGTAAAAAATTCCTTTTCCAGAGGCGTAGCGACGGAGCTTGCCATGGTTTCCGGATTGGCCCCCGGCAGATCGGCGATAACGGAAATGGTGGGGAAATCAACATTGGGAAGCTGATTGACCGGCAAGTCCAGATAACCCGTAATGCCAAAAAACAGCATGCCTACCATTAAAAGAATTGTCGCCACCGGGCGGCGAATAAAAAGCGAAGAAATATTTTTGGAGTCCATTGTCCGATTATGAAGTGTAAAAGAGGTATTTCGGTCCGATAATTATATTAGAGAAATGGCAGACTTGGTATAAAACATATAATCCACATGAATGAGCCGCCTATTATAGTACTATAAAACAGGAGATCACAAAGCGCAAGCAGCTTCTTTTTATCCCAGGAACAGTTTTTTTCATCAGGTGGTCCTAGCCAGGGTTTCATAACCATTTCGCCAAAATAAACGGAAGGTCCGGCCATATGTCCTTCGCAAAGCCAGGAGCAGGCGGTCATGGACCAGCCAGAATTGGGACTGGGCATTTGTCGCGCCTGGCGGGCGATAATCTGGAAGGAGGGAAGATTGCCCGGCCATTTTTTCAGGGCGGGGATGAGGGTCAGGATTTTGTTTGTTACAAAAAATAAGAATACAGAAATTCTGGCGGGAAGAAAGGCAAGATAGTCATCGGACCTCGCGCCAAAGAATCCCAGATCTTTCCATTTGGGAGTCATATAACCCCATTGGGAATCCATGGTGCTAACAGTTTTATAAATCCACAGACCGGCCGGACCAGTCACCAGAAGCCAGAAGAAGGGAGCAACGAAGGCATCGGTAAAATTTTCAGACAGGGTGTCGGCAAGAGTTTTTTGTAAAACTTTCCGATCCATCTGTGAGACGTCGCGGCTAACCAGCCAGCTGACTCCGATTCTGGCGTCGGACAGGGAAGAGTTTTCTATTTTTTCAAGAACCACTTTTCCCGTATGAAGCAGGCATCCCATGGCCAGGCCGGACCAGGCAAGATAGAGGGCAAAAAGCGGACCCAGATATGGGAGGGAAATCAGGAGCAGAGACAAGCTTCCAAAGGCTAGGACAAGTAGGAAAAGGGAAAAAAAGCCGGCAGCAAGGGCGCGGATTTTCCGGTTATTCAGGGTAGATCCCCTGGATATGAATAGCCGGGCTTTTCCTTCCATTTTATTCATTAATCCGCCGACAATACATACCGGGTGAGGCCAGGGCAGGGGCGGATCTCCAAGCAGGAGATCCAGGACAAGCGCGCAGGGGGCAAGCCAGGGGCAGTCAAGGACAGAATAAAAAATCATGAATAGAGTTCAAGTAATCCAGTATCGCGCAAGGCGGTAAAAAGGACAATTCCGGCGGCAGTGGAGAGATTCAGACTGCGGATTCCGCCTTCTTCCATATTACGTATCGGGATGCGAATATGGAAAGGAGAAGCCTTCAGGATGTTTTGGGGAAGCCCTCTCGTTTCAGGTCCAAACACCAGAACATCCTCATTCTGGAAAGCAAAGTCCTGGACGTGGCGGGAAGCTTTGGTGGTCACCATAATCAGGCGGAAAGTATTCGGGATATTGTCAATAAAGTTCCGCCATGAAGCCCAGACGCGGAGATTCACATGCGGCCAGTAATCAAGACCGGCGCGTTTTAGATACCGGTCTTCAAGTTTAAAGCCAAGCGGTTCCACCAGATTCAGCGTTATGTCATAAGCGGCGCAGAGTCGGGCGATATTTCCTGTATTTGGGGGAATTTCCGGCTCAAACAAGAGTATTTGCACAGGAGCGTCCAGAAGCGGCCGGGTTATTCTTCCAGGGTCGCGATAATGCCCGGTTTGGCCTGAACCGTCACGCGCATATCCCGCGCTCCCCTCCCATAATCATCAAGAGTGGCAAAAAGATCCGATTCTACAACTTCAACGCCTGAATCCTTTATACCTTCAGATTCCAGAGACTCCTCCAGAAGCTTACATGCCCTTTCCTTAGCCTGTTCCAGGGTAAAGCGAGGAGGAATTTTTTCTGAAATGTCAAGAGAGGGAGCGGATAAAACGCCTGATCCGGTATCCGCATAAATCTCCAAGGACGCGGTAGGCTTAACCAGCGCTGCGCCAATAGCGTTTGCGACTTCCGGGTGAGGGCCAATTTCCACCTGAAGGGCCAGGCCTTTTTCCATTCTTTTTTGCATACAATGCGCGGGGCCACCTACTATACAGGCAATTTCGGGCCTTGCCTCGGGAATTTGCTTCAGACCGGCCAACGTATAGATTGGTCGGGAATTAATTTTGTCTATAAGGTCAAAAGCATGTTTTCTTATTTCATTCAATGCCTGCTGGACGCAAAGTTCGGCTATAAACTGGCATTGGTCCAGAGGAAGACCCAAAGATGTGGTGAAGTCCTGGATTCCCTTTATACTTTTTTGGATATCGCCCCTGTCTTGCGCATTGTCACCATCCAGAAAATTGAGCGCGTCAAGGAGTGTGGGTTTTTCTCCTCCAAAGGCCATTGCCGGTCCGAATCTCTGCGGGCCGACTTTCAGCACAGGGCCGGCGTCTGTCATCTGTCCCTGGAGCAGGGAATCTCCGCCAATTCCTATTGACACTGACGCCAGGGAAGAAATCAGCGTGCGTCTGCCCATGAGTTTCATCCCATCTTTATCCAGCACTGGCGAACCGTCATATAAAACGGCGATATCGGTAGTCGTGCCTCCCATATCAAACAAAAGGGAACAGCCTGAACGGGCGCCTGGCCAGGTTGCCATGACCCCCATTACGCTTGCCGCGGGGCCAGACAGAATGGACTGGACCGCCTGTTTGCGAGAAACATTAAATGGAATGGCTCCGCCGTCAGCTTTCAGGAGGCGAGGCTGCCCTGTCAGGCCGGCTTTGTGGAAGGACTGTTCCATGGCGTCAAGAAAATTTCCCTGGAGGCGTTCTATGGCGGCATTATAATAGGCGGTCGCTATACGGCGGGGGAAATTCAGTTTTCCCGAAAGGGTATGACCCATGGTGACGGGAAGACCCGTTGTCTCCCCGCAGACTTTCGCCATCGCAATCTCATGCTGTGGATAGCGGGGAGAAAATTTGCCCACACAGGCGATTGCCCTGACTCCTTCTTCTTTCCAGAGAGCGGCCGCCTTTTCAAGGCCCCCAAGTTTCAGGGGCGCAACCTCGATTCCCCTGTGATCAAGCCCTCCAGGGATGATAAAAAAATACGATCCGATAGTGAAATGATCTGGATTCAGGCCCGGACCGGCAGAAAGGGCCAGACCTACCTTGTCTGCCTTTCCCTCAATCAGGGAATTGACTTCCAGGGTTGTGCCCAAAGTTATGCGCTCGGCTTTTTTCAGGCCATCTCCAGCACTGGTCTCAAGAATGCCAATAAGCTCCATAATTGTTTCGGGAAGGGCGTCATGTCTGGTCCGCGTTTTAGCCGAACAAAGCAGTCTGGCCTTTTTGTCATTAACTTCCAGCAAGGCCGCGTCCGTATGCGTTCCGCCGCAATCAATACCCAGAATGATAAGAGGCTTCATTTTTTCCCCATTTTATTTAATGCACGGTTACCTGATTCAAAACTGTGAGGCGGCCGAGCATACTTTTAAGACAATAAGTCAATTTTTCCTCTATTCCTATTAACATGTGATTTTCAATTTCTTCCAGGCTTTTTCTCAGGGCATTTTCAATATATTCCTGATTTTTATCCACAATTTTACGACGGTTTTTTTCTGAAAGCAAAAACTTGGGCAGGGATATGTTTTCAAGCAGACCAGGCGCTGTTTTCGCCAAAACCCAAATGGATCCAAAAGTAATTCCGCCGCCCAGGGCGATCATAACCGGCTCCCCGATATGGGCTATCGCGCCGGCCGCGGCGGTGGCGGTGATAATCGGCAAAACTGTGGTTAAAGTGAATTTCAATAAATCCAGATTGTCGAGCCGGGCAATTTTAACGCTTATATTGTTGAAAAAGTCCTGGCCTATGCTTTGGACCGGAAAGCTGAAGTTGGGAACAAGCAGGACTCCATTCTCGCGAAGCCACTGCCTGAAGGCATAATTCAGTTCTTTCTGGATATTTTTCTGCAAATAAGTACTTTGCTCCTGGATGAGGTCAATCAGGCCTGTATCCTGTTTGATATTTTCTGAAAAAGTTTTCTCCAGCTTCCCGATAGTTATGGAATTTTTTTGGGCTTCTTCCAAAACAGGCATTATATCCCGGTCAACTATCCGCTGGCTTGATGAAACCACAAGCTGGCTGATTTCCCTGTTTAGCAGTGTTTTGGCCATATTTACCGCTTTTTGAGTAAAGGATGGCAGCTTTTCCTCCAGAAGCTTTGCAACTCTTTCCCTTGACTGATTGAGAACTGGAAACAGGGTTAATCCAAACGCAATATCCTCATAACTGCGGTTACTGGGGATACATTTGGCATGAGGGAAAACTTTTTCCACAATCTCCCTGACAAAAAACCAGCGCGCGCTGCCTCCTGTAATTATCACTTTAACTATGGACAATTTATCAGGAATATTTGAGAGCATTTTTTGCAGCCAGTTTATCAGGCCGACATTTCTTCCTTCCACAAGATCCCTGTCTTCCTGGCTCAAGCCGCCCCGCGTTTGATAAGGCTGCAATATTTTTCGCATCTGCCGGGTCGGAATATAATTTTCAGAATTTTTTATGAAGTCAGTCTTGTTATAATCGTGCACATAGGCGTCGTGCCTTTTTCCGGAAGAATCAAACCATACCGCGTGAAGAGAGCAGCCCCGAGCAAATGGATCATCCTCTTCATGCTCCTTGGTTTCCAGTGAATTTATAAAATTGGAGAATCTTTCTTTTTCATCCTTGCATTCGATCCAGTGCACATACCATTCATAAGGAGAGGAGGGAACGCCATCCTTGAAGGCGGAATCAGCCTTGCAAAACGCTTGAAAGAAAAGATCGTCAAAAAGACGGCCGCCATACAAATGATCTCCGCCGTTTTGAAGCACATCCATATTCTGCACACTCGTATAATCACATGTGCCGCCGCCAAAATCCAGAATAA
>CAYNKM010000070.1:0-7799 GCA_964397795.1 uncultured Desulfovibrio sp.
ACAGAAACAGAATTGAGACACAAGCCAGGCCGCAGGAAAACGGATTTTGTGCGGATTTGCCCAGGAATACAGACAAAAAGTGATAGGCATATCTACCGCTCCAGGTCAGCCATTCCCGTACCACCTCATAAAGAGCGCCGGGCAAGTCAAAGAGAAACATGGCCCTTGTTATGTTATCGTAATCGTCTCCACGCGGATAGCAAAAGCCAAAGGCATAAAAAAAGGGCGCAAGAAAAAAAAGGGACAGACATATCCATAAAAGAAAGAGCGGCAATGATGACAGGCGCAAGGAATACAACTGGCCCGGGCTGATGAGTTATGGATTAATTACGCGTATTTCTCCTTTGGTCTCATTTGCCTTTTTCCTGAACGTCTGGCGTCTGTCTTCTCCATCAATCTGACCGGCTATCCATTCGGCGACATGAAGCACAGGCCGTTTATCATGCAGGGAAAGGAGGGAACGGCCGATCCCGATTTTACAGGAGGGGCAGCCTACCAGGACAGGACCTTGATAATCCGAATTAAACCGGGATTGCAGATCCGCTTTCTTGCGCTCGCGCAAAAGGTTATAGATTTTGGGAGATGTTAGCGCGCCCATACCGGACTCCCCGCAGCAGCCGGCGCTTGACATGACAGGCAGACTGGAAAATTCCTGCAGCGCGCTGGCAAGCATTTTCTGCCCCTTGATTTTTGAAACTCCCGCCCATTCGCAGTGACAGGCGTTATGGAAAAGAAGAGAAGCGGATTTATCCTGATTTTCCTTTTTTTCAAGGGGTTTAAGCCTGGGCAGTACAAGCTGGCTCACATCCTGGAATTGCAGGGAGGGGAAAGCTTCCTCCAGATTCATTTTGGCCACTCCTTCCCTGCAGGAGCCACAGGAAGTGACAAACCAGCGACAGTCAAAACCCTGTCTGGACAGATCACGCAGCCTTGCAGAAATATATTGACGGTTTTGGGCCATATTGTCTTCAAAGTCGGTATCCTTGCCCGCTGCCAGAAGGGCAAAGCCACAGCAGAGATGTTTTGGGGGCACTGCCACAGCGATGCCCGCCTTAAGCATAAGCATAATGGAAGAAAGACCTATGCGGTCATAAAACAGGGCCCCGCCACAGCCCGGGAAGTAGAGGGCAAGCGGCATATCCTTTATGTTTTCGGAAGGAGAAAAGACGCTACCCCTGTTCAGCTTGAGGGATTCATAAAGGTTGGTATAGCCGATTTTTGGGCCAGGCCCGGAAAACAGCGGACTTTCAATTCTTTTCAGCAGGCCGGAAGGAACAAAATCCAGCATCCGGTTCTGCATTTTCTGTCCCAGGGAAGCAAGCTTCGCGGCCTTGGGAACACGGTGGGCAACATCCCGGCTTAACCAGTCCAGAGCCCTGTCCTTTATTGGATGGCCTCCAGCTCCCTCATGTTCAAGAAGCGCGCGCAGGGACAGGGCAACTTCTCCGGAGGGAATCTTGACAGGACAGTTTGCCGAACAGCGACCGCAGGCAGTGCAGTGCTCAACAAGATCACGCAGTTTATTCAAAAGGTTTTCATCAATTTTTCCAGTATTGATCTGGGAATAATACACCGCCTCCAAGAGCATACCCAGAACCATATTTTTATTGCGGGGATGATATTGCATTGATCTTTCCGGAAAGCACATGGAACAAACATGCTTGCATTTCCCGCAGCGCGTGCAAACCTGAATGGAGGTCAAGAGATTAATCAGGGTGTCCTTATCTGGAAGACCGCTCTGCCTTATATCTTCAATCAGTCTGTTGAACGAAAAGGTAAAAGGCCTGACCGGAAGATCCCGATAAACGAGCTTTGCGGGATTCATGACGTCACGAGGATCGACCCTTTCCTTGAAATCCCTCAGGGCATCCATTTTTTCCTTGCCCAGAAAGGCTATTTTGGTAATGCCAATGCCATGTTCTCCAGAAACCTCTCCGCCCATTTCCTGACAGGTGGCCATTATTCTGGCAGCCGTTTCTTCCGCCGCTTCAAGCATTGGCGCATCATTAGAATTAACGGGAATATTCACATGGCAATTTCCATCGCCCGCGTGCATATGACTGGCGACCACAATCCTGTTGGCTTCCATTTGATCCAGGATGTTTTTGATCTTTTTGGACAAATGCGGATAGGTTTTGGCAAGGCCGCTGATGAAATCGCGGCCCCTGTCCATCAACTCGGTGTCGGAGAGATCTTTTGATGAAACTCCCCCGACCGCAATCTTTGAAGCCAGCGAAAACTGGCGATTAAAATCATGATTTTCAAGGGGAAAACCAGGCAAACGTCCGATTTCCTGAAGGGCGAGACGATAGCTCCTGGCCGCGCATTCAAGGTTGACCTGTTCAAGAAACAGGGCGAAGTCGGGGATTCTGTCTACGGGAATGACAACATCCTCATTGAGCTTGAAGCCGGATGTTCTCTTTGCGATGGCTGAAAGCTTATGCCGATCTTCCCAAAACAGTTCCGCCTCCTTGCTGCCATGCGCGACAATTATGTCCACATCTTCCTGTTTTTCAACCGTATTGACAATTTCAGCCACGCATTTATCCAGAAGCCAGGGATCGTCGCCATCAACCTGTAAAATAATTACCGAAATGGGAAGGCCTTTAAATTTGCTTGTCTTTGGCTTGTAATCAATGGCCTGCACGTATTTGGCATTAAATTCCTCGAGCGCGGAAAGATGCGCATAATCACCCTCAGCCCGGATGCGATTGCGCAAGTTTACAAGCTCCCTGACCAGAATAGCCGCGCTTTGCATGGAACGGCCATAAAATTCAAGAACCATAACGCGGGAATGCAGAGGTTTTGGGTGGATAATAAAGCATGCCTCAGTAATTATTCCATCCACGCCTTCTTTTTGCATTCCTGGCAAGCCGCCAAGAGCCTTGTTTGTCACATCCTTGCCAAGACCCGGAAGACGGATTTCCCTGCCCTCAAGCTGAACTACGCTTCTGACTCCCCCGCTTAAATCTTTTACCGCGAAAACCGCCTTCTCATCTTCAAGAATTTTATGGCGGGGATGATTTTCTCTTTCAACTGTAATGATTTCTCCAGTCGGAGTGACCATTTTCCACCAAAGCAAATTATCCAGGGTTGTGCCGTATTCGAAGGCCATAGGGCCGCCCGCGTTTTCGGATACGTTGCCGCCAATGGAAGATGCCTGACGCGAGGCGGGATCCACGCTGAAAAGAGCGCCTTTTGCCGCTACCGCGTCGGTAACCTGCTGGGTAAGCGCGCCAGCCTGTACGGTTACAGTCATGTTTTCCAAATCGATTGGCCCTATATGAGTCAGCCTTGTCAGACTTACTATAAGGGATCTTCGCCGCGCGGGCACCGCTCCGCCTGTCATTCCCGACCCGCCGCCCCGTGGAATAAGCGCGAATTTCATGTCATTTGCCAGACGGACAAGACTGGCAATCTGTTCCGCATTGTCGGGCTCGACAACCATTAAAGGCAATTCCATCCGCAAGTCGGTGGCGTCTGTCGCGGTTTCAACAAGGGATGCCGGATCATCCTTTATACACTCATCCGGTAAAAAGGAACGTAACTCCTCAAAAAGCTTTTTACGGAATTCATTTTCGGCCTCATAGGCAGACCAGAACATCGTTATGCCTTCAGAAAGGGTGGTGGCATAATAATGGGCAAGCGAAACAGATTCCTTTTCCAGGCTTGTTCTCACGCTTTCCTTTACCAGGCGCGCGTCTATAAATGGATTATAAGCTACCAGAAACAGCTCTTCGGCTATTGCTATGGCCAGGCGGCGTACCGATTCAGGCCATTCGGCGAAGTCATCTATATTTATTTTAAGTATGCGATTAACAACATAATCAGGAGAAATGGAGATATGGGGACCCTTGTGACGCATTTACTTGTGCCTTCCAGAAAAGGAAATTTATAAATTAAATATGATTATGCCTGTGGATTCAGGCCGAAAACAGTAAAATTACGCGTCAGCCATAATATTTTGCCAACACGATATTGGCAAGAGCCTTGATAGCATCAAGAACTCCAGCCTGAAACCGATTTCGCCATTATTGGACAGTTTGAGAACTTGTGCTATTTTATGACATGGCCAAACGCAAAAAAACAGACTCAACCGTAAACAGGCGCGACGCGACATTCCATCCCACTGATCAAACTGCCCAGGGGATGAGCGGGAACTCTTTTACCAGCCATCCCTTTAAGGAACTGGAAAAAATAAAGCCTTTACTCCGCCATAAGGAAGAGAGGGCAGGTTCGCATCAAGTTACTGACGCCGATCGGGAACTCTTCATCAAAACCGCCCTTAATGGCAATATTCCCAAAAAGAATTCCGAATTGTCAGGCTTTTTGCTTTGCGATCAATGCGCGCTACCCAGACTTATGTCAAAAAAAAAGAAAAAACCGCCAGTCACAGCGGACCCCGAAAAAAAAGTGGATCCGGTAATGGAAGATGATGATAATTCCGATTTTCTTTTGGCCATGCGCGCGACAAAGCCATTAACTGGCAAGGGAAGGGACATAGCCAAAAGACCAGACCTGAAAGACAGAATTATCAACGAACAGTGTTTTGAAGAACTGCTTAATGCCCAGACAGAATTCACGCTGCATTATTCCGACGAATATCTAGAGGGAAAAGTCACAAGTCTGGATGAAATGATTATGAATCGCTTGCGACAGGGACAAATGAGTCCTGAAGCTCATCTGGATCTGCACGGTCTGAATGCCGAACAGGCCTTTGAATCCATGAGAATATTTATCCGGGACGCCTGGTTCAAGGGCATGCGGGTTGTGCTTCTTGTGCCTGGCAGGGGCAGAAATTCTCCGGCAGGAATGGCAATCCTGCGCCGAAAGGTTCAGGATTGGCTCATTCATGAACCTTTCAAGCGGGTTGTCCTGGCATTTTGCACAGCCAAAGCCCATGACGGAGGGCCGGGCAGTATTTATGTCCTTTTACGCAAATTCCGGAAAAAAGGCCATATCAGCTGGAACAGATTGTCGTCAGATCCTGACCTTTATGATTCCTGAACAATATCATTTCCCTTCATTCCATTTTTCCATATGCACGCGCTCTGGTCTGAACCGATCCGTATAATGAAAAGCCTGATCAGAATAGCCCATACAGACCAGAGCAAAGGGTATTACGTTTTCTGGCAATGTAAATACCTTTTTTAAATAATCGACACGCTCCTGAATGGGATATATTCCGCACCAGACCGCCCCCAGATTCTTTCCCCTCGCGGCCAGAAGCAGGTTTTCAATGGCCGCGGAACAATCCTGCGGCCAATATTCGCGGGATTTTTCATCCCTCGCGTCTCCGCAGACCACTATAACAACAGGCGCTTTCGCCGCCATGCCAGTATATGGCGAAGACTTTGAAACAGTTTCGCGCATGGCCGGATCACGAACCACTATAAACTGCCAGGGCTGCTCATTGCGGGCGCTCGGAGCCTGCATGGCCGCCTTGAGCACAGTCATGACATCCTCTTCTGTAACTTCCTTGTCATTAAATTTGCGGATACTTCTCCTGGTGTCAATAGCCTCAAATAAATCCATACAAACGCTCCTCAAAAATATATTATTCAATCTGCGCTTTCGCCTTTATTACTGGTATGCCTGTTTTATGAAAAACGCAATCAGCCTGTGATTTTTCACAAAAAGACCGCTCTCAACTTCAATGTCATGCCGCAAAAATTTTATCAAATACAATACAAAAAAATTTTTTGAAAACTCCTTTATTTATACTTGCCAGACTTTTGACGCTTAAGCTATTTAAACCTTGATATAAAAAATTTTACTTCATAAAAGGAAATCCTGCATGGAAGGCAATTTTCTATATGAAATAGTCATTATCTTTCTTCTTTCAATAGCGGTTACAATTATCTGTAACCGTGTAAAATTGCCTGCCACAGTGGGATTTCTGATTACCGGCGTTCTTTGCGGCCCATCCATGCTGGGAATTGTGAACAACCATGAAGCAATTGACCAGGTGGCGGAAATCGGCGTCGCAATGCTTCTCTTTACCATAGGCATGGAACTGTCCGGAGAAGCGTTGAGCCGCCTTAAACGACCGGTTTTTCTGGGGGGAAGTTTGCAAATCAGCCTGACGGTTCTCGCCGTTACCGGTCTGGCCATGCTTTATGGAACTTCCTGGCGACTGGGGATCTTCTGGGGCTGCCTTGTCGCACTGTCCTCCTCCGCAATTGTCCTGAGAATTTTACAGGAAAAAGGCATAGAAGCCACGCCTACAGGCAGACTTACCCTTGCCATTCTGGTTTTCCAGGATATTATGGTCGCCCCCATGCTTTTATGCGTTCCCCTTTTGGCCGGAACTCTTGATTTATCATGGGAAAAAGCTTTCTTTTCCATATTGTGGGTTGTCATTTCCCTGGGCGGTGTTTTGCTGTTTGCCTATTTCGGTCTGAACAGGCTTATGGAAGCGGTCATGCGTACCCGCACCAGGGAAATCCTCCTGCTCACAACCCTGGGAATTTGCCTTGGAATGGCACTTCTCACCAGCGCGCTAGGCCTCTCCCTCTCGCTCGGAGCCTTTCTCGCCGGCCTGCTTCTGGCCCGTTCCCAATACAGCATGAGCGTTATTGGAGGCATCCTGCCCTACAGGGATGTCTTTATGAGCCTGTTTTTTATTTCTGTGGGAATGATGCTCAATGTCCAATATTTCATGCAGCATTTTATCCTTATAAGCGTCTCAACAGTTATTTTCATTCTGCTTAAAACATTCCTCACAATGCCGGCGGTCCTGGTTCAGGGCTATCCTCTGCGCGCCGCGATAATAACTTCAGTCTATCTTGCCCAGGTTGGCGAATTTTCTTTTGTCCTGGCGGCGCAGGGACTGAACGCCGGCCTGTTTAATATGGACTCCTATCAGGTTTTCCTGGCTGTAAGCGTGCTAACCATGATGCTGACTCCAGGCCTCATTTCCTTTGCGCCAAAATTCGCCAATATGATAGTCCGCAAAGGAGAAAGCTCAAGCCCCCCAGCCAAAACAGGGGAAGCTTCAGGTCTTGACGACCATCTTATCATTGTCGGCTTTGGCATAAGCGGCAAACATCTTGCCCATGTGGCGCAGGATTCCGGCATACCCTATACAATTCTTGAAATGAATCCCGAAACAGTGCGGCGCTATCAGGGCAAGGAACCCATTTCACAGGGCGACGCCACCCAGCCTGTCGTGCTTGAACATCTCGGCATAGAAAAAGCCAGGGTGATGGCGATCATAATTTCCGATCCCGCCGCGGTGCGCGCCATAACAACTGAAGCGCGGCGCATGAATCCCGATCTTTACATAGTGGCCCGCACAAGATTTGTAACCGAAATAGGCCCTCTTCACGCCCTTGGAGCCAATGAGGTTATTGCCGAAGAATTTGAAAGCTCAATTGAAGTCTTTAGCCATGTCCTGGCTCATTATCTTGTTCCCCGCCAGGATATTGAATCTTATGCCTCACATCTGCGTCTGGCAAATTACCGCATGATCCGCAGGATGAGCAGCGCTGTGGATTCCCTTGGCGAAGTAATAGGCCGTCTGCCTGATATGGGTGTGCAGGCTCTCAAGGTCATGCCGGAATCGGGACTTGTGGATCAATGTCTCAAGGAATGCGGTCTGCGCCCCAAATATGGGCTTACCGTTGTGGCAGTTATGCGCAATGGCGAAATTATCGCGTCTCCCGGGCCAGACTGGCGTTTTTCCATAGGAGATATTGTTTATATATTTGGGAAAAAAGAAAAATTTTTCGCCGTCAGACCTCTTTTTGGAAGCGGGGCGGCCAGTCTGCCTGCCAATACTGAAAACGCCTGATTTA
>CAYNKM010000071.1:0-7772 GCA_964397795.1 uncultured Desulfovibrio sp.
CTGGCAGGGAAATTTCGCCGGAAAAAAATTATTAATTCTCGGCGATATCGCCCACAGTCGTGTTGCCCGATCCAATATCCATTTATTAAATATGCTCGGCGTCAAGGTGAGCGTCTGCGCTCCCCGTACACTTCTGCCGGCTGGCATTGAACATTGGCCAGTGGAAGTTTTTTCTTCCCTCGACGAAGCAAGCCGTGATCAAGATGCCATAATGTGCTTGCGTCTGCAGCTTGAAAGACAGCAGGCGGGATTGCTGCCTGATCTTACCGAATATTCAAAAAGATATTGCCTGGATAAAAAACATCTGGAAAAAGCGAATCCAGCGGTTAAAATCCTTCATCCCGGCCCCATGAACAGGGGTCTGGAAATTTCCGATTCAATAGCGGATTCTGAAAACTGCCTGGTTCTGGATCAGGTTTCTGCAGGAGTGGCGACAAGAATGGCAATCCTCTATCTTTTGGCAACCCGCAAGGAAGTGAGTAAGGCATGCTGATTATCCGCAATGTAAAACATCTTGGCGCTTCTGTGGATCTGGCTATTGAAGGTGACAAAATAGTTACAATGACTCCGGCTAGTCACTATGAGTATCCCGCGGATTCCAAAGATTTCGCTGGGGACGGTCTAATCCTCATGCCTGGCCTGATTGATTGCCACTGTCACTTGCGGGATCCCGGCCAGACATGGAAAGAGGATATCGCAAGCGGCCTTCAAGCCGCGGCGCATGGGGGCTTTAGTCATGTCATGTGTATGGCCAATACCAAACCGGTCAATGACAATGCGACTGTGACCACCTATATAATTGAGCAGGGAAAAAAATCCAATCCCCATGGTCCATTTATTAATCCTATCGCGGCGGCCACGATTGGTCTGGAAGGAAAGGAGATCTCCCCCCTTGCGGAATTGAAAGAGGCAGGCTGCGTCGCTGTCTCCAATGATGGCCGCCCTCTGGCCTCCTCTGAAATTTTACGGCGTGTTATGGAATATGCGGCAGATCTCGGCCTTATTTATATAGATCACTGTGAGGATCCGGATCTCGCAAAAGGCTGGATCATGAATGAGGGTAAAATAAGTGGAGAGCTCGGATTAAAGGGCCAGCCCGCCTGCGGAGAGGCGATTCAGGCCATGCGGGATATCCTGATGGCCGAATATCTAGATCTTCCCATCCATATAGCGCATGTTTCTTCCAGGATGACGATAGCCGCGATTGCCTGGGGACTGGAAAGAGGCGTAAAAGTCACGGCTGAAACCTGTCCGCATTATCTTGTTCTGGATGAATCGGTCATGCTGGGATATAATACTTTTGGCAAGGTAAGCCCGCCCATTCGCGAGCTGGAAGATCGAGACGCGTTAAGGGATGCCCTGCGCGAAGGCATTATTCAGGTAATCGCGACAGATCATGCCCCACACAGCCAACTTGAAAAGGACGAAACCCTGGACAGGGCGCCTTTTGGAATAAGCGGTTTTGACACTTGTCTATCCCTTATGTATGGACTGGTTACTGAAGGCGTATTCAGGGAAATTGATCTCCATAAATGGCTGGCCAAAAATCCTGCCGAAATCTTTAAATTGCCCTATAACAGTTTTACTCCGGGAGATCCGGCCAATTTTATTTTATTTGATCCTAACATCAGCTGGAAGGCAGACAAGTCCAGTTTCTTTTCCAAAAGCGCCAATACTCCATTTCTTGATCAAATTATGAAAGGCCGGGTCAGTCATCAATGGCTTAACGGCATTCAATTATTCTGAAAATCTGCAAACAGGAAGACACCATATGCCAATGCGTAATCCTATAGCCGCAAATCGTTTCTATACTGGAAATGCCGAGGATTTGAAAAAGGAAATAAACGCCTATCTGAATATTCCCCAGGATAAAAAATCAGACAAACATTCTCCCTGGGCGGTGATGCTGCCCCATGCCGGATACATTTTCTGTGGCTCTGTTATCGGTCAGACCCTTGCCGGTCAAAATCTGCCCTCTCGCCTGATCATCTTATGTCCCAATCATACGGGAAAGGGGACAATGCTTTCCGTCTGGCCGGAGGGAGCCTGGAAAACCCCTCTGGGTGAAGTAAAAATTGATGAAAGCCTGACAAAAGAAATCCTCGCTGCAAGCCCCCTTTTTGAAGCGAACACCCTTGCCCATCTTGGGGAACATTCAATAGAAGTGATCCTGCCCTTCTTGCAAATGCAGGTTTCTGATCTTTCCATAGTCCCCATATGCGTTGGCACTCAAAATCCGGTAATTCTGGCCCAGGCTGCCAAAGTTCTCTCTACCGTTCTTAAACAACCTCAAAACAGGGATATTGGAATTATTGTAAGTTCAGACATGAATCACTATGAGGATCAGGAAACAACTTTTAAAAAAGACGAGATGGCGCTTCGGGCCGCCCTTGACGCGAATCCCGATGAACTCCTGAAGACGGTAAGGGAAAATAAAATTAGCATGTGCGGAGCGGGACCACTCGCATTGGCGCTCTATACCGCGAAAGATCTTGGTAAGGTGGATGTCGAGTTTGTCGCCCATGATACTTCCGCAAAGGCTGCCCGCGATTATAATCATGTGGTCGGATATGCGGGCTTGAGATTATACCTTTAAACCGGACTGAATCAGGAATTGATATTGAAGAATCAATTCCTGATTTTTATTTAAACCAGAATTAATTACATAAATGTAATTTTATTAAGCAAAAAGTTATTATATATCAATAGGTTAGATAAAACCTTGATTAAAAAATAAAAATTTCTCCCTGATAAATTACATTCGGGTGGGAAATTTTTCAATTTTAAGGAATTTATATAGTATTTCAGATACTTAAGATATGGCATAAATAATGTAATATAAGCCATAAAACTTTTATGACAGGAGATAATTATGAACGCTGCTCGCGCAGAAGCGATACAGAAAGCTTATGAAAGCGAACCGCTGGAAGCTGATAAAAAGGTTTCGGATCAGCGCAAGACAAAGGCGGGTGATACCGGAGAAATATTTGGCCGGGATGTTTTCAGTCTGGACATGATGCGCAAGCGTCTGCCCAAGGATACATTCCGCAAGCTTGAAAAAACTATCAGAGAAGGCAAGATCCTGGATGCGGAAATTGCCGATGTTGTGGCAAACGCGATGCGTGACTGGGCCATTGAACGCGGCGCCACCCACTATACCCACTGGTTTCAGCCGATGACAGGTCATACCGCCGAGAAGCATGATGCCTTTCTGACTCCAGCCAGTGACGGCCGGGTGATAAATGAATTTTCGGGCAAAATGCTCATCAGCGGCGAGCCTGACGCCTCTTCCTTTCCTTCAGGAGGAATTCGATCCACTTTTGAAGCCAGAGGCTATACGGCCTGGGATCCCACCGCTCCCGCCTTTGTCGTACATGGCCCGCATGGCTCAACATTGCATATCCCCACTTTTTTTTATTCCTATTCAGGTGAAGCCCTGGATCGGAAAATTCCCCTCATGCGCTCCATTTCCGCATTGTCCAGACAGGCGATGCGTATTCTGAAGCTTTTTGGAAATGAGGAAATAACTCATGTAAGGCCCATGGTTGGCCCTGAACAGGAATATTTTCTGGTGGATCGTCATCTTGCTTCCCTGCGTCCGGACCTGATGCTTGCGGGTCGCACCCTTGTTGGCGCCCCTTCTCCCAAGGGACAGGAGATGGAAGATCACTATTTTGGCGCGATCCCTCCCCGCGTAATGAGTTTTATGCAGGATCTTGAGGAAACACTCTGGGCTCTTGGCGTTCCCGCAAAAACCCGCCACAATGAGGTTGCTCCCGGCCAGTTTGAAATCGCCCCTGTTTATGAAGATGTTAACAATGCCTGCGATCACAATATGCTGACAATGAACATCATGCGCCACATTGCGCCCAGGCATGGTTTTCTCTGTCTTTTACATGAAAAACCCTTTGTGGGCGTCAATGGCAGCGGAAAACACAACAACTGGTCAATGAGTGCTTCAGATGGCCAGAATTTATTGAATCCTGGCACTACCCCACAAGATAATGCGCAGTTTCTGGTTTTTCTGGCCGCCATCCTAAGGGCTGTACATAAACATGCTGCGGCCTTACGCCTTGGCGCCATAGGCGCGGGAAATGATCACCGCCTGGGCGCGAATGAAGCCCCCCCGGCGATTCTCTCTGTTTATCTGGGAGAGCAATTAACTGATGTGCTGGAAAATATTATAAGCGGCGGTCATGTGCAGGATCGGAAGGATCCAAAAATGGAAGTCGGCGTCTCCACCCTTCCTCCACTTCCTGTTGACCTTTCTGATCGCAACAGGACAAGTCCCTTCGCCTTTACCGGAAATAAATTTGAATTTCGCGCGGTCGGATCTTCCCAGTCGGTAGCCCCTGTCAATATTGCCCTCAATGCGGCCGTCGCTGTCGCCCTTGATGAAATCGCCACTGAACTGGAAGCGGCCATCGCTGGCGGCTCAACCCTGAATGAGGCGCTTCAGGAACTTCTGCCCCGGCTGTTTAAGGAACATTTGCCTGTTGTTTTTAATGGGAATGGCTATTCCTCCGCCTGGCCTGAAGAAGCGGCACGCCGTGGCCTTCCCAATTATGCCAATACCGTTGAAGCACTTGAACATTATACTGATCCGGAAGTAATGAATGTTTTCCTGAGACATGGCATTTTAAGCGAAAGGGAAATAGTCGCCCGCCAGGAAATTCTGCTGGATAATTATGCCAAAACGATTATGATTGAGGGACAGATTCTGGCGGACCTCATTCGGACGCAGATCCTGCCGGTTTGTCGAGAAGCGGAAAAGGATGCCGCTGAAACGGTGTTGAAAGTCCGCGCCATTGCCGGTGAAAAGGATACCGCTTGTGAAGACGCCTATTTTTCAGATCTTCACAACCATGCATCCGCCCTACAGCTGGAAACTGTAAAGCTTGAAGAAAATTTGAAAAAATGCTCGGAAATTGAGGATCCTCTGGACAAGGCCCGCTTTGCCCGGGATAATATTGTCACTTCCATGAGGCTATGTCGCGAACAAGCCGATCATCTGGAAAGACTAATTCCTGATACTATGTGGACTTTGCCCAAATATTCCGAACTTCTCTGGATTCATTAATCTATACATAATTTTGAATGGGCTTATATTAATTACTGATTCAGGATTTATTTTAAAAATATCCTTGTCCAAATAAAAACTGTTTCGCCTCTTGCGTTTGATCCCATTCAAGCGCAAGGGGCTTGTCTATTGTCTATCAAGATTAAAGAGGAATATATGTGCAGGATAGGCGCGATAAAATGTAAAAA
Organism: uncultured Desulfovibrio sp.; assembly: GCA_964397795.1. GTDB lineage: Bacteria > Desulfobacterota > Desulfovibrionia > Desulfovibrionales > Desulfovibrionaceae > Desulfovibrio. The sequence continues at coordinate 5,269 of CAYNKM010000071.1, forward strand.
CCCCATCCATCCCTCCCTCGCTCTGGATCTCATGGCCTCCCAGCAGGAGGGACACGATAATTCGGGCTTTGCCCTGGTAATGCAGGATTTGGCCGGCATTTTTGGCCATTATAAAAACAAGCCTCTTCTTTCGCTAGCCTGCACCCCCAGGGGTTTGCAGATGGTGGATGAATTTATGGCGGCGTCCGGCTTTACCCAGGTCGCACAGTGGACGCCCGATATAAATAAAAAGCTGGGATTGCGCATAGAAGCTATGCCCTGCTATGTTTTCAAAAATTATGACTATCCTGAAATTTATAAATATAGAACTGAAAAGGAGCGCGAAGAGCTTCTTCTTGATACCCGTCTACAGCTTCGCCAGCTCCTGGAAGCCGAGAATAACGGCTATGTATATTCTTTCTGGCCGGATGTTCTTACCCTGAAAGAAATTGGCGATCCGTCGGATATTGCCGAGTATTTTAACCTCAGGGGAAATGATGACCGGCTATTGGCCAAAAATCTGGTTGTCCAATGCCGGCAAAATACAAATTACGGTATTGTCCGCTATGCCGCGCATCCCTTTTTTCTGCAGGGTTACACGGTGTGCGCCAATGGAGAAAATACCTTCTATACGCGAAATACGGAATATCAGAAAAGTTTGCACCGCGGCTATACCGGTTTTGAATCCGACTCCCAAAATCTGTTATATACCCTTCATTATGTCATGCGCGAACTCGGCTGGCCCGTCCGATATTATAAACATGTGATTACGCCGCTTGACCCGGATGAAGCCAGGACGCGTCCGGATGCCCAGGCATTAAGCCTGATCAGGGAGTCCCTCTCTCCCCTCCAGATAAATGGCCCAAACGCGATAATCGGCCTGCTACCAGATGGGCGAATGCTCACGGTCTGCGATTCCAAGAAGCTCCGTCCCGTTGTCTGTGGCGGCAATGATAATATGCGCATAATCACTTCCGAAGTATGCGGCCTTAATACTATCCTGCCCCAGCGTAAAATTGAGGATGATATTTATCTAAATGAAAAACAGACCCTTGTCATAGATAATGATCTGATGGTAAAATCATGGATTCAATGACAGTTCAGTCCCTCTCCCTTGATGACTTGCCCTGGCATATCAGGCACGATCCCGATAAATGTATCGCCTGTGGCAAATGCGTTTCCACTTGTTCATTCCATGCGATTTATCCCGACATGGCTCCAAAAGGCGCAAGCAAATCCGCGCGGGAAAGGATGGCGGGCAAAAAGGATAATTTTATAATCAGGCAAAGGGTTTCTCTAAAAAACATATGCACAGGCTGTAATTTCTGCTCCCGGGTCTGTCCGGCCAACGCGATCAGCGCGCATAAACACCCCCTGAACCGCTGGGAAATAGTGGCAAGGGAAAAAGGGCCAATCAAAAGGGGAGGAAGGGCCAACCTGGCCCCCGCCCGCTCCCTGGATTCCATTGTTGTTGGCCGCATAAGCCAGATGACCGATCCCGCCCTGGATTCCGAAAGACATAGCTTTGATCTGCGCGCCCCTTTCGGCCGGGTTCTGCGTCCCGGAGATATTCCCCTGAAAATTTCCGGTGACAACTTGTTGATTGATGGCACAACCCCGCCGGTTCGCTGGATATATCCCCTTATTTTCAGCGATATGAGCATTGGGGCTCTTTCAACGCGGGCATGGGAAGCCATCGCGCTGGCAACGGCTTATCTTAATGAACATTATAATATACCCATAAGAATGTGTTCAGGAGAAGGAGGCCTTCCCGCCCCGCTTCTGGAATCTGAAAAAATAAAGTACATAATAATCCAGATTGCATCCGGTCATTTCGGCTGGAACAGGATAATTTCCGCCATGCCCAGAATGAAGGAAGATCCTGCCGGAATCCTGATCAAAATCGGTCAGGGCGCCAAACCAGGAGATGGCGGACTGCTTCCCGCCGCAAAGGTGGCCCCCCATATCCAGCGAATCAGGGGCGTTCCCGCCACCACCCTTCATTCTCCTCCCAATCATCAGGGATTGTACTCCATTGAAGAAGCTGTACAAAAAATGCACCTGTCCCTGAATGCCGCATTCTCCTTCCGTGTGCCCGTCGCCATAAAATGCGCGGCCTCCACAAGTTCTGTAGCTGTATATAATAATTTAATGCGCGATCCCTATAATATCTGCGGTGGCTTTTTTATCGACGGTATTATGGGCGGAACAGGAGCGGCAAATGAAGTGTCATTAAATCACACCGGCCATCCCGTAGTTTCCAAATTAAGAGATTGTTATCGCTCCGCCGTAGATCAGGGTCTTCAGGGCAAGATACCTCTTTGGGCCGGGGGCGGTATTGGACAGAATGGAAACGCCGCCGCTGACGCCTTCAAGCTTATTTGCCTGGGCGCGGACGGGGTTTTTCTTGGTCGCCTCCTGCTTCAGATCATGGGCTGTGTCGGAAATGAGGATGGACGCTGCAATGCCTGTAATACCGGTAAATGTCCGGCGGGAATTTGTACCCAGGATCCCCGTCTGGTCAG
>CAYNKM010000072.1:0-7704 GCA_964397795.1 uncultured Desulfovibrio sp.
GATTCTGAAAATGCCCAGATAGCTGAAAGGACGGAGAATGTGGAAGCGGAAGCGGCCCTTGCCCCTCCTATGCCACCAATTGAAGAAAAGCCTGCGGAAGCGGCCCTGCCTCCCAAAAGTTCCCTTCCCGCGCCCAAAGTTGTGCCAGCTCCACCCAAGGTGGAAAAGCCCGCGATTGAAAAACCCATAATTGCGACCAAGCCGGCCGTGGCGGATAAGGGAAAGGAAAAAACCATAAACAGGTTTGTTATTTTTGCCAGGGAAAAAGGCGCCACAATCAGGATTGGAGGCGGTTCGCGCATACATTATAATAGCATGACTCTGGATAATCCGGACAGGATTGTCGTGGATATGGATGGGCAGTGGCAATTTCCACCCAGTCCGGGAGTCCCCAAAAATGAAATGGTTTCAAATGTGCGCATAGGCAAAAATGGCGAAAAAACCAGGGTAGTGATTGACTTGAAAGAAAAGGCCCGCGTGGTACGGATCATCCCTTCCAAAAATGGCGACAGTATGGATATTCGTGTGGATAAATAAAAATTTTCCTGAAATATGGTCTGATTTACTTTCTGAAAAGCTTGTAATTCAGGCCATATTTTTTTAATCGCAAAGCGAGAATCCGCTCTGTCACTCCCAAAATGCCGGCCGCTTTTTTTATCCGTCCGTTACATTTTTCCATCGCTTTTATCACACTGTTTTTCTCAAACTCTTCCAGACTATCGGCAAGAGGAGTGTGGTCGCTTTGAGTGGAATCAGAACTGGATTTTTGCATACTTAAGGGGAGGTGCCGGGGAAGAATGAGGGAATCCGCCTCGGCAAGAAGACAGGCCCGTTCCATGATATTCTGCAGCTCCCTGATATTTCCCGGCCAGGAATATCGCTGCATAAGATCAAGAGCGGCAAAGGAAAGCCGCTGAACCGCCTTTTTATTTTGAACGGCAAATTTTTCCAGAAAATATCCTGCAAGAGCCGGTATATCTTCCGGTCTCTGTGAAAGTTTTGGCATTGTTATGGGAAAAACGTTCAATCTGTAAAAAAGATCTCTCCTGAAGATTCCCTGTTCAACCATGGCCGCAAGATTGCGGTTGGTGGCCACAATAAGCCTGGCATCTGTCTGGATATTCTGGTTGCCGCCAAGCCGTTCAAAAACCCTTTCCTGAAGGACTCTTAACAGTTTTGCCTGGATTAAAAGAGGGAGTTCTCCGATTTCGTCCAGAAAAAGCGTACCGCCCTGGGCCAATTCAAATTTGCCTTTGCGCATATGGGTCGCGCCGGTAAAGGCTCCCCGTTCATGCCCGAAGAGCTCGCTTTCCACCAGATTGTCGGGAAGAGCGGCGCAATTTAAAGACAGGAACGGTCCAGCTGAATTTTCACTGCCGGCATGAATTGCCTGGGCCGCCAGTTCCTTTCCTGTTCCTGATTCGCCCAACAGACAGACGGTCGTACGCGATGGGGCAACAATCTTAATCTGTTCATAGACCTGAAGCATGGGTTCGGAATTTCCAATGAAACCCGGCGGCCGGTAAGTTGAGTCGTAAGAAAAGGATCTCACCCGACTGTCGTGAGCGGTCTGGGCAATAAGGGTGGCGATGGTTTGCAAAAGCGTCAAATCATCTTCATCCTGAACTTCGCCCGACCAGGGCAGATCCACCGATAACGCGCCCACAACCTGACGTCCCAGGATGATGGGCACGCAGAGGAAAGAAATATGGTCATGGAGCAAATCCCGCGCCCCTGTACGGTTCAAAAACCGCGGTTCGCGCGACACGTCAGCGATATATACCGGCTTACCGCTCTCGATTACCTTTCCCGTAACTCCTTCGCCGGCATTATATTCCCCCCGTTTGCGCTGAGCGGCATTAAGGCCAAATGAAGCCTCAATGCGGATTTTCGCGCTGTGTGGCTCTACCAGGGTAATCGCCCCGCGATGGATATCAAGATATCCGGCCAAGATCTTCAAAGCTTTTTCAAGGAGATGATTTAAATCCTCGCTACCGGATATTAATTCAAGAAGATCCCGAAAAAGCGGAAGATAGTTTCTTGATAGGGATGACATTAATTTAATAAAGGCATGGCGGTTTTTGTCTGGGGAAAAGGAAAGTCGGGAAAGTCAAAATTGAAAAAGGGCAAATTGTCACATAATACAATTCGCCCTTGTAACAGGAAGCTTATTTACTTTATAAGACCGCTTCCGCCCAAATCCGGCACGGAACCAGGCTGGCCAAACTGCAGTTTACCCAGACCACCCGACACTGTCAGATTGGTGGCGGCTTCTATATATTTGTCCTGCAGTTCCTTGGGAGTTTCGGCATAGCGGAAAATAAAAAATTTGCCTTCAATCGCTCCGCCAAATTCAGATTCAAAAGGATAGCCGTAGGGCAGCATCATCATCTGGACGCCTTGCTGGGAGGGAATTGTCTGAATTGCGGCAACATCATTGAGGCTATCGGATTCTTCGTTATATTTTCCGATTACCAGTTCGCCTGTTACCAGTTTCATTAAACGGATATCATATGCCATGTTAATCTCCTTTTAAAGTTTGGTATAAGGAAAAGACAAGATTTGGTTCAAATGGCTTTTTCGGCTAAAATATTTATGAATTCGCCTTGATTTTCACAGATATTTTGAAAATAATTCAAACATATCCTTATATAGGTAAATGTCAGATAAAATTGTGTCAAGCCTGTTTTTTTCTTGAGATTCCTGCGGGCAGGAGTAAACTTCGTCCATGATTAACGATGATAAAATCAAGGCTATTACAGATTCGGGAAGCAGCGGTAGGGATGATCTCCAGAAAAAGCTGGGCCACTGGTTCAAGTCAGCGGAGATGCTGGAATTGGCGTTAACCCACTCCTCATGGGCAAATGATCTGAAAAAAGGCGATAACCATAATGAGCGGCTGGAATTTTTGGGAGATGCCGTTCTTGAGTTATGCGTATCGTCCGAACTTTTTCAAAGATTTCCCAAGGCCAGGGAAGGGGATCTGACCAGGTTGCGTTCTCATCTTGTAAATACAAGTTTTTTGGCAGATCTGGCCAGAAAAATCGGTCTGCCGTCCCTGATTAAACTGGGAAGAGGGGAGGACAGGCAGGGGGGGAGAGGGCGCGATACTGTGCTGTCAGATGCCCTTGAAGCGGTTCTGGCATCAGTTTATCTGGACGGCGGTTTTATCGCGGCGCGACAGACAGTAAAAATCCTTTATAACGGACTTTGGCCGGAAAGTTTTGAGCAGAAAAAAGAACAGGATAATAAAACAAGACTTCAGGAAATATCACAAAGCCTTTTTCAGGCCTTGCCTGTCTATAATCTTGAGAGCGCGAGCGGCCCTTCACATGCCAGGGTTTTTAATGTCAGTTTGCGCCTGCCGGACGGCACAATATATCAGGCAAGCGATTCAAGTCTGAAAAGGGCGGAGCAGAAGGCGGCGGGAATCGCCCTGGCCGAATTAACACAAAATCAGGAGTAAGCTTGTCAGGTCCTAAAAATCAAAGACGAGGTCCGGGAAATCCCGAACCTCCGTCTTTGGTCTGCCACAGCCTATACAGACATTTGGAGTTGGTTGTTAAGGAGTTAGGAAAATTTATTATCCGCCTATCAGCTGCATGGCCATCTGGGGCAGGGAGTTGGCCTGGCCAAGCATGGCGACTGCGGACTGGGTCAGAATCTGGTTACGTACAAACTGGGTCATTTCTGTGGCCACGTCCACGTCAGAGATGCGTGATTCGGCGGCCTGCAGATTTTCAGCCTGAACGGTCAGGTTGGTAATGGTGTTTTCAAGCCTGTTCTGGACCGCGCCAAGATGAGCGCGGATTTTGTCCTTGGAGACAATGGCGTTGTTAATGCCTACCAGGGCTTTCTGGGCCGCGTTCTGGGTTGAAACAGTGTAGGCATCCTGGTCCGTACCCGCGGCATTGCCCACGCCAAAGGCGGAGGCGGTGCAGTTGCCTATTGTGATATAGTAATAGTCTTCCGCGGAATCATTGCCTGTGCCAAAGTGAATCTTCATGGGTCCGGTTGAAACCAGGCCTTCGCCATTATGATATTTGGCGGCGTTTTCAACATCGTTGTTTTGCGCGGACAGTGTTCCGTCAAGAAGTTTCATGCCGTTGAAGTCGGTGGCATTGGCGATACGGGTGATTTCGCTTGCCATTGCCTGATATTCGGAATCGATCATCAGACGCTGGGTGGAATCATAAGTACCGGTAGCGGCCTGTTCCGCAAGTTCCTTCATACGAATCAGTTTTTCATCGATAACGCCAAGAGCGCCGTCGGCGGTCTGAATCATGGAAATCGCGTCGTTAGCGTTGCGGGCGCCCTGCTGCAGGGCGGCAATGTCGGCGCGCTGCAATTCACGGATTGCCAGTCCAGCGGCGTCGTCAGCCGCGCTGTTGATGCGCAGGCCGGAAGAAAGGCGCTGGGTGGAAGTGGCAAGGTTGCTGTAATGGGCATTAAGGGTGCGGGCAGTATTTGCTGCCATTAAGTTGTGATTTACGACCAAAGACATATAGAGATCCTCCTGAGATTGTTACCTTAGCTGTGCCCAGTATAATGCAACCCATATGCCAAAACTACTAAATACAATAAAATCAACAGCTTATCATATAGTATTGTATTTAAAGGCAAGTTTTACCCATTATTTTATCTCTCTGGGGCCAAAATTTCGGCAATAATTCCCCCCTAAAAGGCGCGGCAGAAAGATTATTATTTCCATATCCGGAGAAAAAGCGGGCGTTTTATTCAGTTTGGCAGAAGCTATTATTCGGAAGAACAGGGGAACAAGCAGGAAAAATGGCGGGAAAAAACTGCCCCCAAGGAAAATTGGACCTGGTTAAGGTTTGTTGTCGCATAATTTATGGCGGACAAGAGAAGTGTGGGAAAGCCTTATTGAGGCATTAAACAATCTCGCTACAGGGCTTGTGCATAAGGACCGTCTTTGTCCTGTAAATGGATTGGGATGTTTCCGTTTAGCCATATAAGATATGCGCCGCAATGAATATGGCGTTATATTACGGCAATGAGAAGGAGCAGGTAAAAGCGGGAAGAGTTTGCAGGCCAGAAGTTTGACAGACTGGCAGGGTGAATTTGCGGATTCATATAATCAGGCTGACGATGCTCCCTTGCTTATAATAAAACTACTCTCTTTTATACAAAGAGAGTAGTTTTAAAAATGGCTCTTTAAAGTGGCAGGGCCCGGGATTGCTCCCGGGCCTTGGGTCTTTGGTCTGCCACAGCCTTTTTTTGGAAAAGGGTTGAGAGTTATCCGCCTATAAGCTGCATGGCCATCTGTGGCAGGGAGTTGGCCTGGCCAAGCATGGCGACTGCGGACTGGGTCAGAATCTGGTTACGTACAAACTGGGTCATTTCTGTGGCCACGTCCACGTCAGAGATGCGTGATTCGGCGGCCTGCAGATTTTCAGCCTGAACGGTCAGGTTGGTAATGGTGTTTTCAAGCCTGTTCTGGACCGCGCCAAGATGAGCGCGGATTTTGTCCTTGGAGACAATGGCGTTGTTAATGCCTACCAGGGCTTTCTGGGCCGCGTTCTGGGTTGAAACAGTGTAGGCATCCTGGTCCGTACCCGCGGCATTGCCCACGCCAAAGGCGGAGGCGGTGCAGTTGCCTATTGTGATATAGTAATAGTCTTCCGCGGAATCATTGCCTGTGCCAAAGTGAATCTTCATGGGTCCGGTTGAAACCAGGCCTTCGCCATTATGATATTTGGCGGCGTTTTCAACATCGTTGTTTTGCGCGGACAGTGTTCCGTCAAGAAGTTTCATGCCGTTGAAGTCGGTGGCATTGGCGATACGGGTGATTTCGCTTGCCATTGCCTGATATTCGGAATCGATCATCAGACGCTGGGTGGAATCATAAGTACCGGTAGCGGCCTGTTCCGCAAGTTCCTTCATACGAATCAGTTTTTCATCGATAACGCCAAGAGCGCCGTCGGCGGTCTGAATCATGGAAATCGCGTCGTTAGCGTTGCGGGCGCCCTGCTGCAGGGCGGCAATGTCGGCGCGCTGCAATTCACGGATTGCCAGTCCAGCGGCGTCGTCAGCCGCGCTGTTGATGCGCAGGCCGGAAGAAAGGCGCTGGGTGGAAGTGGCAAGGTTGCTGTAATGGGCATTAAGGGTGCGGGCAGTATTAGCTGCCATTAAATTGTGATTTACGACCAAAGACATATCTATTCTCCTGAATTTTTATTATTTCTTTAGCTGTGCCCTATTTATTGCAACTCATATGCCATTAATAAAATTTCAAATAAATACAATACTTTGTTTATTATTTATATTGTCCTGTAATATTTGCCTGCCAAAATAATGAAATTATTGGGCAAAAATGGCCCTTTTTGAGCGGAGAAAACGGCAGTCTGGAAAATTATGCCTTGAAAGAAAATCCCCTTTTATTACATTGAAAAGAGGCAAGATTGAGCAAGTATTGAAAATCAGGGAATCTTATGAAAGTTTTTCTGCCCCCGATAACGTTTGCCATAATAATGAGCACGGGAACACTGGCCTGCGCAACATTGAGCCAGTCCGACTTTTTACCCTGGCTCGCGTTACCCGCCCAATGTCTTAACTGGTTGAATTTTATCCTCTTTGCCATTCTGGCCCCATATGCCCTCTTTTGCTGGTTAAGGAACAGGTTGGCCTTCCATTCCCACTGGGACCAGCCGGCAAGTATTGCCCTTTTTTCAACCAGCGGAATTGCGCTTCTTGTCCTATGTCATCAGTGTCTGTTTTTTGATCTGGGATTTTACCCCGCGCTGCTTTTCTGGATAGCCGGAGCGATTGTCTCCTTTTTGTTGAATCTTGTCATTCTTTTCAAGATCTTTCTTGAGAAACACGAAACTTCCCAATTCACGCCAGTTTTTTTCATGCAAGTGGTAGGGCTTATGGTTTTGCCAACCAGCGGAGCCGCGCTTTCCAGCGATTTGAATATGCCGTGGTCAGGAATTATTCATCTTGTTTGTCTGCTTGGCCTGGGCGGCGGTTTGCTGCTCTATTTCGGACTTTTCGCACTCATCCTGCAGCGGCATGTTCTTGAAGAACCAATAAGCGATATGCTCGCGCCCACATACTGGATCCATCTCGCTCCCCTGGGCTGGGGAGGAATAAGCTTTGTCGCCCTGGGCAATATGTATGAAAATCCCGCCACTCAGGAAGTTATCCGCTTTTTTTGCCTTCTGATATGGGGCGCGGCCACATGGTGGCTGATAATGGCGCTTCTGCTTACCATTCGCGCGTTATGCAGGCATGGATTGGCATTCAGCCTGACCTGGTGGGGCCTTATCTTTCCCCTCGGATCATACGCGCTGCTGACCAAAATTTTGAAAATCGATTTGTGGCAGACAATCTCTTTCACAGTCTGGGCGTCGATGGCCTTTATCTGGCTTATTTACGCCCTGCGTACCCTTTATCTCGCCTATACGGGCATCAAGGAAGGATACAGCAAAAAATAAAATATCCGCATAAAGCGGCAAAACTTGCCTTCTGATAGATGTTGGTGGATGAGCGCGAATTTAATATATTTTAAGGAATGGATAATAAAAAAGCCGCCCTTGCGGACGGCCTTTTAAGGAGTGGGGAGAAATGTCTTTCCGTATTATAAGAAGTGACGTCCGCCCCACGCGGACGTCAAAACGGAGGATTACTATCTCTTCATGCCGATTACTGTTTCGAGCATGGTGTCGACTGTTGTGATGCCCT
>CAYNKM010000073.1:0-7700 GCA_964397795.1 uncultured Desulfovibrio sp.
GTTTTCCGCATACGGGACATATATTATTTTCAGTACATTCTTCGGGGCTTAAAGCTACATGGCAATCCCTGTGCCCGTCCAGATAATATTTTCCCTCTTCCGGATAGAATTCACAAGTTCCCAAGAACTTGCAGTCCGGATTTGAGGATTCTTGATGTAGCGCGGAAGAATGCAGGGCATCAAATATTCCCTTATAGGAGGGAGTTCCAGAGAAAATATTTGCTTCCCGTCCCAGATTTTGCCCGGAATGTGCGTCTGAATTGGATATCAGGGCATAGGAATCGAGCGCGCTGACAAGGCGATTCATGGCCGGATCCGAAGAGAGTCCGGTTTCCAACGCAAAGATATGGGGCTCAAGATCGCCATAGCAATCCTTGATACAGTCAAAACCGGATCTTGAGCCAAATAGCGAATACCAGGGAGTCCAGATATGGGCGGGAATCAGAAATGATTCAGGCGAACATTCGAGGGCGATTTCCAAAAGATCATGGGAATCAAGTTTGAGGATTGGCCGGCCATCTGAATTGATATTGCCTCTGAGAGCGAGTTTGCTGGCAAATTTTTCCGCTGAATCAAGATGTGGCATAAAAATGAGATTGTGAATTTTTCTTGTTTTGCCAAATTTTTTATAAATGGAGCAGATTTCAGTCTGCAGGCAGAAAAGAGGGTCAGGTGAGTCATCTTCAGACAAAGCGTTTTCAGGAAGCGTTTTTTGGCGATACAGGCCGCTTGCTTCATCAAAATACAGATCTCGTTTCAGTTCCGCGCGCCAGGCAGGGTGGGTAAAATCGCCTGTTCCCAGAACCTTTATACCCTTGCGTTTAGCCCAGGAGGCAAGGCTGGGAATATTGAGATTTTTGCTTGTCGCCATGGAAAAGCGGGAGTGGATGTGGAGATCGGCTATAAAGTTCATTGATTTTATTTAAGTGAGCCCAGCCAGGGACAAAAATCCAGGGCAGCGCGGCTCCATATGGAATTGTTATCGGTATTATAGTGCAGTATCAGCGGCGGTAATAATTCAGGCAGCATTTTGGCGTTTTTTTGGGCGGATAAAAGTAAACGGATGGCAGACTTCCCCTCATAAGGATAAATCGGCAGAATCCTGCGCAGGCCCAGTCCAGATTTTTCCATTTCCTTAAGGAGGGATGGCAAAATTCCGGGATTTATAATGGAGCAGAACTGACCGGCGTGCTTAAGCAGGAAGGAAGCCGCGGCGCAGAAAATTTTCAGGGTATCCTCATTGGCCCATAAGGCCATATTGCGCGTTTTATTTGAGCTTCTTCTGGTTTCCTGCGGGAGACGCCAGGGGGGGTTGGCAAGAACCAGAAAGGTATTATTCTCCCATTCTTTTAAAAGCGGTTCTTTTTTCACATTAACCAAATCCATATTCAGGAAGCAAATATTTTCCAGTGAAAAATTGCGGGCATTTTTAACTGCCCGATCATGCATATCCTTATTTATTTCAATGCCGTCAGAGGGAACATTCCATTTGGTAAGTATTCCGATCAAGGCGAAACCGTCACCGCTGCCAAGCTCGACCAATCCGGGAACTTTTTTACCCGATGGGAAATGGTCTTCCAGTATGCGGCAGACATAGGCGGCAAGGAGCAGGGAATCGATGCCGTAACGCAATTTTTCAGGCGTTTTTTCAAGCCCCGCCGGAAAAGTATGGTCAGTTTTTTCCGTTCGGAAAGGATTTATTGAAGAAAAGGGTTCAGACATATTTATTAAGAGAATTTATGGATAAGCCAGGAGATCCAGACAAGGCCGGTTATGATCTGGGCAAAAAATTGGGCCGCGCTGGCTGTATCTTTAGCTTTTTTGGCAAGCAGACGCCAGTCGGGACTGGCCAGATCGACAACATTTTCAATGGCGGTATTTAATAATTCAATTACGACGCAGAAAGCGGAGGGCAGAATAAGGAGGATAATTTCCGACCAGGACTCTCCGAGCCAGAGAGCGAGGAAAACTGAAATACAAAGCAGGGCGAGAATTTGCCGAAAGGCGATTTCATCCTTAAAGGCAATGAGAAATCCTGAAACTGAAAAGCGCAAGGCCTGGAAACAGTGGTTAATATGGGTGCGGATATAGTTCATAAGAATTTTTATTTAAGGGCTTTAATGATTCAGGGGTTCAGGCCGGTTTCATCGCATATGGGAAAGGAGGGCTCTTGCCTGCCCCATTTTTTTAGTTTTTTATAAGCCAGATTGCCTGTTTCATTCCATAGTGGGAGGCTGCCAGAGCTGTAAAAACGCGTTGGAAAAACCCGGACCATTGGCTATCTGAAGAGTTGAAATAACCGCACACTGAACAGTAAGATCAAAATTTTCCTGCTACCACCGCCTTTTGGAACTCATAGGTCAGGAACGCCTCCTGCAAGACTGCCAGGCCGATGCTGTTTTTCAAGGAAATTAAATTCCCACACTTCTATCAATGTTGCGAAAAGCCAGATTCTTACGGAAACATGGGAGATATTGAACGACCTGAAAAACAGGTATAAATTATGGGTAGAAAAGATTATAAAAAAAATCATTTGACAAGAAAATATCCAATTACAGAAGCCGTTTTGAAAAATCCCAGAATATTTATTAAAAACTTTCAATTAAAATCAGATTTCTGTATTCTTGATACAAATGACCAATCTCAAAAGTGAAAAAATATCCTGTGCCTATTTCTTTGCCGTGCCTACGCTGGGATATGGCCTTTTTACTTCCAGACTTCCCGCCATTAAGGAACTTGCCAGCCTGGATAATGCCGATCTGGGCACTATTCTTCTTTGTCTTGGTCTGTCAACACTGGCAGGTCTTATACTGAGCAGCAAGATCATTAATCGCTTTGGAGTCCGGAATGTGACTTCAATTTCGGCGGCGGGGATAATGATCGGTATTATCATCCTCTGTCTGTCTTTCAGCTTCTGGCAGATAGCCCTGTGCTGTGTTTTCACCGGTTTTGCGGTAGGCTTATGCGACGTAGGCGTGAATGCGCTGGGGATTGAACTGGAATTACGTTATAACAAATTATTTCTTTCTTTTTTTCATGGAATTTCAAGCATAGGGGGAGTTATCGGGGCTTTGTCTGGAGCTTTGTTTTCCAGGCTGGGGATTGGGCCTTTTTATAATGGTCTTATTGTATTGGGTCTATTTTCTTTTTTCTGGCTGATCGCTTTTAATCATCTTCCGCCCAATCAAAGTCAGGAAGGGGAGGTTACGGATTTATCCTGGAAGACTATTCCCAGGGCGCTTATTATATTGGGCTTATTAAGCCTTATTGCCCATATCGCGGAGGGAGCGATTGCGGAATGGGGGAGTGTCTTTTTAAGAACAATTTTGTCCGCGTCTCAAAGCGAGGCTGCCCTTGCGTTCGCCTTTTTTACAGGAGGAATGGTAATCTGCCGGCTGGTGGCTGACCGCTTCCGCGCCATTATTAACGATTCGCTTATTTTCTTTTATGGATCGGTAATAGGCACAGGCGGGATGATTATTGCCCTGATGTCAGCGTTGCCCTGGTTAAGCCTGGCAGGTTTTTGCATAATGGGCCTGGGCATGGCGCCCCTTGTTCCCATTCTCTTCAGCCGCGCGGGCAAGACGTCATGTGTGCCGCCATGTAATGCCAGCGCGATTATTTCAACTTTCTCTTATTCAGGCCTTTTGCTATTTCCGCCATTGCTGGGCTATCTTGCCCAGGAAACCGGCCTTGTTCATGCCCTCTGGTCAATAGTTCTCTGTTGCATGATTCTGGTAGCGGGGAGTTTTTTGATGAACAAGGATACCAGGCCTGAAGCCTGACAAATTGCCAAAACGCCGATGCCACAAGTTTTGGCATATCAGGCTTCAGGTTGCAGAAAAAATATTAACTATTTTATATAATAAAAAAATAATAAATAATTTATAAAAATTGCCTTATTCTTCCTTTTTAATCCGTCAAGCCCGTAATCCATATTGAATAAAATTGGAAAGAATAATGAAAGGAGTTATGATAAATTAATTAAAAGCGACGCTGGATAAAGCTTGGGCAGGGCGTTTATGATATGACATGGACTGGAAAGTAGTTTATAAAAAGCCATGTTTGTATAAAAATTCTTCAGAAATATTTGAAACGGTGGACATATTCGGATCTGGCTTTCTTTTTTCAAACCAGACCCGCGCATAATTTACAACATATTTGCCGACAAGATCCGTTTCCATATTGAGTTCTGTTCCTGGCTTCCAAAAAATCATGTTGGTCCGTTTTTGGGATTCAGGAATAATATTGACAGTAAGGAAACCTTTTCCGCAACCTGTTACAGTCAAGCTGATTCCGTCAAGGGTAATCGATCCCCGATCGATGACCATATCGGAAAAAGATGGCGGGAAGGTTACCAGAACTTTGCGGGATTCATTAATTTTTTCAATGCTTTTCACAAGAGCCACGCAATCTACATGACCGCTTACCAGATGGCCGCCCAATCTTTCGCCAAAAGCCAGAGCCCTCTCAAGGTTTACTAGCGTTCCTATTTTAAGCTGGCCAAAATTTGTGTGGTCCATAGTCTGGCGGGAGGCATAAGCAGAGAAAGTGGAGACTTCATGCTTTTCAACACTTAAGCAGACACCATCAACCGCAATGGATTCGCCATCGACAAGTTGCCGCATGTCAAATTGGGGAAGAATAGTCAGGCGCAGTTCGGAAGCTTTGTGCTCCAGGGAAACGATTTTGCCAAGTCCCTGTACAATTCCTGTAAACATTAGTCAGCCTGCCGGGACGGACGGAGAATAAGGCGCATATCCTTGCCGATCATTTCGCTTTCACAAATGCGCATCTGGAGAGCTTCATCCAGGTTCATGGGATTGCGCCCAGAAAAAAGGGGTCTTGCGTCGTTATCTCCCAGCACCATTGGCGCAAGGTACAGATGAAATTCATCAACCAGATTATTCTCCAGAAGCGCCAATCCCAGTTTGCCTCCCCCTTCGCACAGAATATAGGGACAATCAAGATTTTTCCGGATTTCTTCCAGCATATTCTGGAAATCCGGACTGCCGCTTTTTTGGGGAATAGAAATGGGGAAAATTCTGCAACCGAGTTTTCTTAAGGCTTCGGCGGTTGTGGAAGCCGACGCTGCAGGGGAGCTGAAAAAGATGGTCTGATCGGGACGCTTTTTTAATAATTCGTAGTCGGCGTCCGCGCGGGGTAAGCGGGAGCTGAAAATAAGGGCCAAAGGCTGCTTTGACGGATCAGAACCAGGAAGCCGCGCTGTCAGCTCCGGATTATCCGCCCTGAATGTGCCTCCCCCAATTAGAACTCCGCCGCCGGTCTTGCCAATTTTTTCCCGTAGTTCATGCACTTTTGTGCGGGCTTCACTGCCGCTAATCCAGCGGGAATGACCGGAACGGGTGGCTATCTTTCCGTCCAGGCTTGCGGCAAGCTTTAGAATTACATAGGGCCTTTTTTCTGTTTGCCAAATTTTAAAATCAGAAATGAGATCCTCACATTCCTGTTGAAGTACCGGACCAATAACCTTTACTCCCGCATCGGCCAGTTTTTGAGCCCCTCCCCGGGCTTGTGGGTTGGGATCTTCTGTTCCATATACCAGCGTTTCTATTCCAGCCTCAAGAAGGACATCGACACAGGGAGGCGTTTTGCCATGATGGGCGCAGGGTTCAAGGGTCACCACCATTGTGGCCCCTTTGGGATCCACATTGCGGGAACGTGCGTCTTCCAGGCAGGAAATTTCAGCATGAGGCATTCCTGCAGCGATATGTCTGCCGCTTGCGACAATATGGTCATCCTTGACAAGGACTGCTCCTACCGCGGGATTGGGCCAGGTCAAAAAACGGGATTTTTGGGCCAGGGAAATCGCCTCTCGCATATATTTGGAATAGTCCCGCATGTTTTGCCTTCAATCCTTTATGCCTATGGCGGAATTAGGCCTTGGACACAGTTTTGGGTCAGGAAGCCTGATTGTTTTTATATTTGCTTCCTCAAGCATTTTGGCTGCCAGTTCATCGGGGTAGGAATCAGCATAATAAACTTTGCGAATATTGCAATTAATCAATATCTTGGCGCAGAGAACGCAGGGGTGGGTCGTACAATAAAAATCCGCTTCAGAAATATTTATTCCGTTTACCGCCGCCTGAATAACAACATTTTGTTCGGCATGCAGTCCCCTGCATATCTCATGGCGCTGTCCTGATGGAATATCCAGATCCTTGCGCAAACAGCCTATATCGAGGCAATGCGCCAGTCCGGAGGGCGCGCCGTTATATCCTGTGGCAAGTATTCGTTTGCCCCTGACCGCAAGCGCCCCCACGCTTCTTCTTAAACAGGTTGAACGGCCGCTTACAAGAAAAGCGATATTCATGAAATAATCCGGCCAGGGCGTTCTCTCCATAATTTAATACCGGTAAAAATCAGGCTTGTTCTTCTTCCGCAAAGAGCGGAAACGCCCTTGCAAATTCTTCCACTTGCCCGCGGATTTTTTTCAGCCGGTCTTTATCCTTGCTATTGGCCAGACTTTCAGCAATAAAACCCCCAACTTTTCTCATTTCGTCTTCCTTCATGCCACGGGTAGTCAGAGCCGCCGTACCTATCCGAATACCGGAAGTGACAAAGGGAGAGCGGGTTTCAAATGGAATGGTATTTTTATTGACTGTTATTCCTGCCAAATCCAGAGCTGTTTCTGCATCTTTTCCTGTCAAATCGGTATTGCGCAAATCCACCAGCATTAAATGATTATCCGTACCGCCGCTTACAAGATCAAAGCCCGCATTTTCAAGAGTCTTCGCCAGTGTTGCGGCATTATCAATCACCTGCTTGCTGTACTCCCGAAAAGAAGGCTTCAGCGCTTCGCCAAAGGCCACGGCCTTTGCGGCTATAACATGCATCAGGGGTCCGCCCTGTGTGCCGGGGAAAATTTTGCTGTTGATGTTTTTTTCGTTATCGGCATTGGAAAGAATCATGCCGCCCCTTGGACCCCGCAGGGTTTTATGGGTAGTGGTTGTGGTAACATGGGCATAGGGAAGGGGGCTTGGGTGTAAATTGGAAGCCACAAGGCCGGCGATATGAGCCATATCCACCATAAGCTTCGCCCCGACCGAATCGGCAATTTCGCGGAAGCGCTTAAAATCCAGGACTCGCGGATAGGCGCTGGCGCCCGCCACAATGAGGGAGGGAGAATATTTTTTTGCTAAATCTTCCACTTCATCATAATCTATCTGACCTGTTTCCCTGCTTACGCCATAACTCGCGACATTAAAAAGCTGTCCTGAAAAATTGACCTTGCTTCCATGAGTTAGATGTCCTCCATGCGAAAGATCCATCCCAAGAATGGTATCTCCCGGATTAAGGAAGGCAAGATAGGCCGCCATATTGGCCTGAGAGCCGGAATGAGGCTGGACGTTCACATATTCGCAGGAAAAAAGCTCTTTGGCTCTTTCCCTTGCCAGATTCTCGGCCATGTCAACATACTCGCAGCCGCCGTAATACCGTTTGCCAGGATATCCTTCGGCGTATTTATGAGTAAGTATGCTGCCTTGAACGGCCCGGACTGCCGGAGAAACAAAATTTTCGGAAGCGATCAGTTCAAGCTTGCTCAACTGCCGGTCTGCTTCCAGCTCAATAACCCTGGCGATATCAGGGTCAGATAAAAGAAGTTTATTCATTGACATAATCCAGAAACAAGATGGAGCTTGTTTTCTTCGGTATGAACCGGATTGAAATTAATAAAA
>CAYNKM010000074.1:0-7693 GCA_964397795.1 uncultured Desulfovibrio sp.
GCTTATATGGGGATATGTAAACATGTTGTCGTCATCCTGCAACGCATAGTGGAGGAATTACGCAAGGAACAGGGAGAAGCGGAAGAAATTCAGACTCCAGTAATTGACTGGAAACAAAGTTTCCGCAGTTTCTTTTCCACTGATATGGAACCTGAACCAGGCCGTCACTATTTAATATTCCGTTTTGAACCGGAACCAGGACGCCTGCTTGTTTCCTTTTTCAGGGGGAGACAGAACAAGTCGGGCTTGTCAAGCGTTCATAATGAAATAACGCTCCAGCAACTAATTGACAATCCCGACTGGTCGGAGTTTTCTCCCCAGCTTCCCCATGTGGCAAAACAGATTGGCCAGCATCTGGATTATTACGGTCACAGGGTTGAAATTCCTTCCGGCCTGACCTCCTGGTTTTTTTGGGCTGTGCGCAATGAATACTATCTGCTGTGGAAAGATAGCGACAAACCCTGCCGTATAGAAAGCACTCCTTTTGTGCTTAAGCTAAAGCCCAATCTGGATGATCAGGGTTTCAGCTTTGATGTCCTCTTGAAAAGGGAAGGTCATAAGGCATTGCCAATCCTCGCGAATGCGGCGGAAGATGAGCAGGCAGAAGAAAATCCGCCAATCACCTTTCATGGACAAATGCCCCTTTGGGTTTGTTATAACCAGAATTTTTACCCTGTTCAAACAGGTCTCAATCCGAATCTTGTGCGGAATCTGATTTATGAACGCCCTGTCGTTCCACATGATGATATTTCCGAATTTCTGGACAGGGTCTGGACCAGGCTGCCTTCATCCGCGCTCTATGAGCCGCAGGAATTTCTAAAACTGATGGAGCCTGTTTTTCAGCCTGCCACTTACAATCCCAAACTGTTTCTGGATGAGGAAGGAAGTCTTTTGACTCTGGAAATTGACAATATTTATGAAACACGACATGGCGAATTTACCTTGCCTGGACCCAATCCGGATTTTCAGACTGGCAGCTATACATATCAGGGGCAGACCTGTCTAGTTCGTCGCCATCAGGAAGAGGAGGTGCAGTTGCTGAATGAACTGGCTGGAATGCAGTTTCAGCCCAGATCGAACAAACTCTGGTTTCTCGAGCCGGAAGAGGCAATAACTTTTCTTCTGGATTTTTACCCCAAGCTTGTCCAGAATTACAGGGTATTTGGGGAAAAAGCCCTGTCCAGATATAAAATCCGTACCTCAAAAGCCGTTATTTCCGCTTCTGTCAAAAGCAATGAAAAGGAAAAATGGTTTTCACTGGATATCAATGTTGATTATGAAGGTCAAAGCATACCTCTGGAAAAAATTTGGAAGGCCTGGTCAAAAGGCAAGCGTTATGTGCAGTTGAAGGACGGATCCTATACGAGTCTTCCCGAAGCCTGGCTTGAAAAGCTGTCTCATAAACTTAGCGCTCTGGGACTTGATCCTTCCCGTCCTCCCCAGCAAAAATTCAAGCAGTTCGAGGCGCCAGTCCTGGACAGCCTGCTGGAAGATTTGCCAAACACAGCAACGGATTCCTTCTGGAACAGATTAAGGGAAAAAATCCGCACATTTAAGGAAGTAAGGACAATCACACCCCCCAAAGGCCTGAACGCCAAATTGCGCAGTTACCAGGGCCAGGGTCTGGCTTATTTAAACTTTCTTTCCGAATATGGTTTTGGCGGCATTCTGGCAGATGAAATGGGACTTGGAAAAACCGTCCAGACCCTGGCTTTTATCCAGTATATGGTGGAACACAAATATCGCGGCCCCAACCTTATTGTTGTTCCCACCTCCGTTTTGCCAAACTGGGAAAGAGAAGCGGAAAAATTTGTTCCCGACTTGAAACGCCTGATAATTTACGGCGCCCGCCGCGAAGGAATGTTTAAATACATTGCCAAATCTGATCTCATCATAACCACTTATGCCTTATTAAGGCGGGATCTCGAAGAAATTGAAAAACACGAGTTTAATGCGGTTATTCTTGACGAAGCTCAAAATATAAAAAATCCCAACACCATTACCGCCCGCGCGGTCCGCCGTATCAACGCCAGAATGAGGCTCTGTCTTTCCGGCACGCCCATTGAAAATAATCTTTTTGAGTTATGGTCTCTTTTTGAGTTTCTTATGCCAGGCTTCCTTGGTTCTCAGCATGCTTTTCAGAGAGGGATTGTCAAACCTATCAAGGATGGCGATACAGAGACTCTGGACTACTTGCGAACAAGGGTAAGGCCTTTTATTTTGCGCAGGACAAAAGCGGAAGTCGCCAAGGATCTTCCGCCAAAGGTGGAGAGCATTACATGCTGCGCCCTTGAAGAAGCCCAGGCGGAGTTATACGCGGCCCTTGCCCGTAAACTCAAGGCACAGATTCTGGCTGATGTCGATGAAAAAGGCCTCGCAAAAAGCCAGATGTCAATTCTCGATGCCCTCCTGAAATTACGACAGATTTGCTGCCATCCCCGTTTATTGAAAATGGATCTCCCCGGTTTTTCCAATAATCTGCCTTCCGGCAAATTTGACGCCTTTAAAGATATGGTGACTGAAATTGTGGAAGGCGGCCATAAGGTTCTTGTTTTTTCACAATTTGTCCAAATGCTCCATATTATCAGACAATGGCTGGAATATTCCCAAATTCCCTTTTGTTACCTTGATGGCGCAAGCAAGGACAGATTTGAACAGGTTGACCTGTTTAATCAAAGTCCTGATATTCCCATTTTCCTGATTTCGCTTAAAGCTGGCGGCACAGGCCTTAATCTGACTTCGGCAGACTACGTTATTCACTATGATCCCTGGTGGAATCCCGCGGTGGAAAGTCAGGCGACAGACAGGACTCACCGCATAGGCCAAACGCGCCAGGTATTTTCTTATAAACTTATTTGCCAGAATACTGTTGAAGAGAAAATTCTTAAATTACAGGAAGCAAAGCGCGGGGTAGCAGAAGCGATTATTCCTGGCAAAGATACATGGAAATCCCTGACCAGGGAAGATCTGGAAATGCTTTTTGAAGTCTAAATATAAACCAGCCTTGATTTTATATGGAGTTGATATGCGATCTTTTATTTATTCATTCTGTATTATGGTAATCATCATTTCCGCGCTACAGGCTTGCTGCAACCGCGCTTTTGCCGACGAAGGAACAAATGTGTCAAGTCCAGAGCGTATATCCGGTCCCGATGAAATCCTGACGCGTCTTCCAAACGGGCTTTTGGTCTATATTTTTAAAGATACCCGCTTTCCCCTGGCTGAAACGCGTCTTTATGTCAGGGTTGGTTCCGCTGACGAAAAACCTTCCCAGGCGGGAATCAGTCATGTTCTGGAACATATGGTTTTCAAGGGAACAGATCACCATCCAAAAGGGGAGATAGCTGGTGAAGTTGAACGGCTGGGAGGTTATTTAAACGCCGCAACCAGTTTTGATAAAACCTGGTACATAACGGATATGCCAGCCATGCACTGGCGAATAGGTCTGGATGTTGTCAAGGACATGGCTTTTAACGCCACTCTGGATCCCCAGGAACTGGAGGCCGAAAAAGAGGTTGTTATTTCTGAACTACAAAGGGGAGAAGACTCGCCTTCCCGTAAACTGTATGAAAATCTTCAGGTTGCCGCCCTTAAAAACTCCCCCTATGGCCGGCCCATAATTGGCTATAAAGACACCATTAAAAACATAACGGTTGAGGATTTGAAAAATTGGGTTAAGGACTGGTATCAGCCACAAAACATGATGCTTCTGGTTGGCGGAGATATTAATCCTGAAGACGTTCTCAAATATGCCCAGAAATTGTTTGATAATCTGAAAAATGACTCCGATCTGCCCGTCCGCGGCCCTGTAGATTTGAACATTGCGGCCCAGGGTTCAGCCAAAGTTGAAATTTCCAGAGGTCCCTGGAAAAAAGTCTATCTTGGCATAGCAATGCCCGTACCTGGAATAAGGGATTTAAGATCCATTGATCTGGATGTCTTGTGCTATCTTTTGGCAGGGGACGGAACTTCCACATTATATCAGAAATATAAATATGATCTTCAGCTTGTTGACAGGATTTCAGCCGACAACATGAGCCTTTTAAGAGCGGGACTTTTAACTATAACAGTTCAGCTTGATCCGGACAAGGTTGAGGAGTTCTGGAACAAATTTACTTCCGATATGGCTTCCCTGAATTCAGGCGACTTTAATGCGGACGCCCTTTCCCGCGCGCGTTTTAATCTTGAAGATAGCATGGATCGCGCAGGAGAAACCCTCAATGGGCTGGTATCCTGGCGAGGTTCGCTAGAGTTTGATCTTGGAGGAAAACAGGGAGAGGAGAATATCCGCTTTGCCCAGCGAAATGTCGATTTTGATCAGATACAAAACGCGATTAAAAACTGGCTAGATACCCGACAGGCAAGAGTGAGGGTTCTGGCTCCGGAAGACGCCACCCTTCCTGATCTGGCCGCCATAATGGAAAAAAACTGGCCGCAGGCGGAAAATATACAAAAAACTGGAGAAAACGCCGGCATCAAGGAAAGGGAAATTATCAAACTTGATAACAATTGCCTTCTGGCCCTCATACCAGATAAAAACGCCCCCTATGTTTCAATTGATTTATTAATGCCTGGCGGTAATTCCATGCTGAAGCCGGAACAGCAGGGACTTGCCCATCTTGTGGCCGCCCTTTTATCTGATGGCGCGGGTGATTTTAATAAGCTAGCGATAGAACGCTGGCTTTCTGAAAGGGCCGCCTCCCTTTCCGCCAGAGCCGGCCTTCAGACTTTTGGCGTCTCCCTCACCGGCCCTTCCCGCTTTAATGAAGATTACTTTATTATGTTGCGGGAAATTCTGCGCAGACCCAAATTTGCTAATGATGAATTAAAAAGAGAAATTGATAACATGAAATCCGCGCTGGTGCAGCGCAATGACAATCCGCTCTCTTTCATGTTCTCCAAACTAAATCCCTTTCTTTTTCCGGGAGGACAGCCCTATGGCTATGACAGCCTTGGAACAGAAGCCAATCTTGTAACTTTTAATTCGCTGGCTGTAAGGGATTTCTGGACAAGACAAGGCTCAATGCCCTGGACCATATCCATCGCCGGAGATTTTGACCGGGATAAAATACTGCAATATGTCAAAAATCTTCCCGCGCCTCATACCCATCCCGTGAATGTTGCCGAGCCTGTCTGGGGTACGGATACAAAACTGGATTTGACTCTTCCAGGCCGTAACCAGGCGCATTTGCTCCAGGTCTATAAAACTGTGCCAGCCGACCATCCGCATGCTCCAGCCCTGCTCCTGTTACAGGCCATACTGGACGGACAAAGCGGTCTGCTTTTTAAAGAGTTAAGGGATAAGGAAGGATTGGGTTACTCGGTGACAGCCTTTAACCGCTCAATGCCGCTTGCGGGTTTTATGGCCTTCTATATTGGTTCCACTCCTGATAAACTTGACCAGGCCAGAGCAGCCTTTGCCCGGATTGTTAACCGCCTGAAAAATGAGGATCTTGATCCGGAACTTTTAAAAGCCGGTTCAAATTCTCTCTGGGGCGAATATGTGCGCGGCAGTCAAAGCCTTTCTTCGAGGGCGGCGGAAGTGGCCAAGGATCTGGTTCTTAATTATCCACCCGATTTTCAGAAAACCCTGATAGAAAAAACCAGAACCCTGACTCCTGCAGATCTCCGTGAAATCGCCAATTTATATTTGAATAATCCATATGACAGAAGTCTTATGCCATAAAACAAATTTTTTACTTGAATTTTTTTATGTAAAGATATAAATATTACCTGTTGCCGAAGTGGTGGAACTGGTAGACGCGCTAGCTTCAGGAGCTAGTTTCCAATTGGAAGTGGGAGTTCGATTCTCCCCTTCGGCACCAATTTTTGCAAGGGGATTATGGCTAAGTAGCTGTAATCCCTTTACTTTTTTGAGACTGAATTTTGCTTTTTTTGTGACTTTGGACCCCAAAAAACAACTGATTTCCTTATGGGGTCACTTTGGGGGTCACAAAAGCTTGAAAAGCACTCAAAAAATTTGCAAAAATAACACCTATGCTTTTCCATATCTTTATCAGAAGAGAGGATTTTTTTATTACCGTTATCGCTTACCCAGGCATTTCTGCTGTAAAGATGAACAGCTTGAACTCCGCATTAGTTTGAGAACAAGCTATAAGAGGCAGGCACAAAAAATTGCAATAGAGCTTCATTCATTAACACTTGCAATGCTTGCTGGCTGGAAAGGGGAGGAAAATTTGACAGAGAAATTCCACAAATTAAAGGAACATCTGAAACAAAGATTAAATATTATTTTAACCTCCTCTCCAAAAGCTCCTGTCAAAATTTCAGACTTAAAATTCCGGCTTGATAAACATTTACAGGACAATTTAAAGGAAGATGAGTTATCCCGGGAAGCATTTAACATAACTCTTCAAAAAGCTGATGGAGAGGTAGTTAAAGTTGATTTAGGAGAAGCATACAACCGTGTCGCCAAAAACATGGCTACCGAAATAAATTCTGCTGAAAATTTTGAAAATTGGAGTGTAACCTCCATTTTTGAAATGCTGGATAAAGGTATTTTGAAGCCGGAAGAAATATCCAGCGATAACTACATGGAAATTGCAAAAATCTTTCATCGCTACGAATGTATTTTTTATAAAATTAAATCTGCAAGATTGGATGGGGATTTTGCATATGAGAAGGCTTTCAGTGTTGGTAGTAATGAAAGAAATGAATCAGGTGAAAAACATTCTCAAAAAAATGATATTAAATTAGAGCAACTTATAGAACGTTATTGTGAAACTCAAATTAGCGATGGTGCCTGGAAAGTTCATTCTTTGCCGGATCATAAGAATCGTTTAGAGAATCTAACTTATATTCTTGGAAATAAATTTGCCGGCGAGGTGACAAGGGAGGATATGAGGAATTTTAGAGATATATTGGAAAAAATGCCTCCATCTAGGAAGAAAAGTAGTAAGTATAAACATCTTTCATGGAAAAAGATTATTGCTATAAATCCTGAGACTACTCTTTCTGTGAATACAGTAAATATAATAATTCAAGCTATTTCATCCATGTTCGCTTGGGCTATACGTGAAGGATACATTGTTTCAAATCCTGCTGTAAGACTATCCAAAAAAGATGGCGAAGCGCCCATTGATAAGAAAGAAGGCTTTACCAATTCGGAAATTCACCAAATTTTTTATGATGGTGACTTTGAAAAATTTAAAAATAAAAATCTAGCTTATTATTGGGCCCCCCTAATAGCTTTATATACAGGAATGCGTTTGGAAGAGGTATGTCAGTTACATTGCGATGATATTTATGTTGATGATGATGGCATACTTTTAATAGATATAAAGGAGGAAGATGGCGGAGGGAATAAAGTAAAAAAACTGAAAACCGTTAACGCAAAACGAAAAATTCCTGTTCATGAAGAACTTAAACGGCTTGGGTTTATGGAATATCTCACTTATATTTCTGTTAAATCGGAAAGACTCTTTCCGCAATTAAATATAACTAGCAATACTTTCAAATATGGCAAGCAGGTAGGAAAAACATTTGCTCAGTTTTTGAAGAAAAAAGGTATAGCTCAAGGAAAAAGTTTTCACTCACTCAGACATACCTTTTCAAATTTCTATAAGATTCATCATTTACATAATGATGTTTTCCGCCAAGTTTTCGGGCATGAAATCCCTGAACTCGCTGGAAGGCAGTATGGGTCTAGGTTTACTCCGAAGCAGTGTTATGA
>CAYNKM010000075.1:0-7610 GCA_964397795.1 uncultured Desulfovibrio sp.
GAATGGCCTCAAAACTGTTATCCTGCTGATTCTGTGGTTCCTGGGCAGATGTAATTTCGTCTACAAACTTCTCGGACAAATCTCTAAAGAGTGACATTGCTCAAACTCCTTTGCTTATTGTTCTCATTGTCTTCCAGTACGTTTGCCGAACCATACCAGGCATTACCAAAGCCTGGATCGCTCCCTATGAAGAGGCGCAACAGATGAACCACAATCGGCTTCCAGCGAATATTGGACACAGGGTAATATCCCCTGGGCTTTCGGTTTCCAGAAACTATTCCATATTTTTCTCCGCGTTTTGTGGGAATCCAGAAATTTCCGAGCGGGTCTTCAACCTGCAAACCCATTTTCTTGAGCTGGTAGTCAATTCCGGTTTCGGAATAGCCCTTTATCTGTTTGGCTATAGTCCGGCTCGTCAGCTTCTCTTCCCCCCAATAAGAGGAAAAATTAATCTGCATGGCGGAAAGAGCGTCATAGTTCAAAAGGCAGGCTGCAAATTCATTTAAAATCACCGCTGCCAGGGGTTTGGTAATGTTGGAGAGATCCAGGAGCTTTTCAGCAAGAGCAAGTTTGTCTTTCTTTGTGAACTCCTCTTTTGTGACGGAGTATTTTCCGGTTTTACGGATAGAAGGGAGAACTTCCTCGACAAGCCAGTCTTCAAATTCTTTTGCACTGGGTAGATTCGAGCGGAAAATTAGACGATACACATCCGGCTCTGGAATAATTTTTATGCCGTATGGACTGCTTGTTAAGGTTCCCGATTCAGGACCCTTCAATAATTCCGAGCGTTTACAGTGATCAATCACGGCTTTTTCAGGCCTGACATAGCCTAATGCCTTTGCTACATCGTTTGCCACAAACCACGGTTCTCCGTCCTGATCCGTAATACGCAGCTTTCCGAACTTTTCATTCTCAAAAATTTTCAAAAACGAGGCTGGCTCAAGCTCCTTTTCCGCAACTGCCAACTCTCCAACCTTTTCTCCCGCAATAACCACTTCAGGCCCAATAGTCTCAGTTTTTGTTTCCATAACGCCTCCGAAAAATTTTTAAATTCAAAACGCCACCCCCAATATTGGAGGCAGCGTCTTAAATGTTTAGGGGTATGTGCTATTAAAATACGCAATCAGCCAGAAGTTCGGTAAGATCATCCACAATACATTTGAAAATAGCTTTTTTGTTATTTTCGCAGATAGCCTTGATTGTGCTTGCCGTCACATATTCTGGCAGGTCTGTTTCATAAAATGAGGAGTTACTGGCAATCTCGGAAAACTCGCACAAATATGTTGCGAAAACCTCTCCAACACCCTCCGGACTCACGCCCTCATTGAATACCTCACCGGTTTTATGGTCTATATATTCCATGGAAACGCCAGTTTCAGCAAGAAGGGCGCTTAATAAGCCCCTTATCTGCCTTATGTTTTTTTCATCAGCGTAGGAAGTTTCCATAAAGGCGCGGATTAGACTAGAAGGAACATTCTGAACGCGTTTCACATCTGTCGGCACGGGGATAAGGTCAAGACGCAGCTTCGGATTTACTGAATCATTTTTTATTACTGGAGACTTTTCCGGATTAGTTTCCCATGGATTATATACATACCTGTTGCGGTAATTATCATAATCCCAGGCTGGGGCATGATTATCTACTTTTCCAGAATAATTATCGCCAAATCCTGGATAGGTATACTTTTTTGCGCCAGTGTCTGTTGTGGATGTTTTTTCCGCGGCAAATTCCGATGTGTCAGTATTCCATTGGTTTATCTGTGGACGGCTAATAGCCGTTTTGACAATATGATCAAGTTCGGATTTACGTTTTCTGGTAAGCTGCTCGGCATGACCATCTCCTGCGTAGGAAACCGCCACAACAGCGTCCAGGCGCGTAAGCACTGGTTTATATATCACCAGGGAGCATTTAATCTCGTCCTTTGTGTTCACTACGCAATAAAACCGGAAGTCATCCATGAAACCAAGATCGTCCCTTGACAGCTGCTGTGTATCATCAATACTTGACCAGAATACGCCCATACCAGCATGACTGTGCAAATGACACAGATGCCTGTGTGTGCCATTTTGCTTGTACCAGGGATGCTCCTTGAGCTTGTCAAAATGTCGCTTACAGTCTTTCGGATCCAAAGATACGCCGCCTCCTGAGGCTGTCTGCTCGGGCATGAAGAAATCATAAGCCAGAAAATGCGGCCTGTTTTCATCAATTCTGCGAAGCGCCAGAAACACTGCATGCTCGCTATCGGGAATTGACTTGGTGATATACCGTATCTCCTGCAAGAGAGTTCCAGTAAAGGCAAGAATCGGTACACTCATGTCTTTGGCAAGCTCGTCAAGCGACGCCTTCGAGCATCCCAAAAGGAGGGCATACATATTCGCCGAGCTTATCTTTGAGGGAAGCTCATCCCAGTTCTGAGCGCGCGGTGAAAAATCCGGGAGCTTTTCCTTTAGCGCTTCCGGCTTATCATTCTTTTTCTCCACGGTTATGTTCTTGGTTATATCCTTTTCAGGAAACACAGCCGTCTTGAGCGCCTGAAAAGTGTTGGTCGCATACCCTGAAAAAAATGGTTTTTTCTGTGTTTCAGAAGTGGTGATTTTAGGCATAATATTCCTCCATATCGAAAATTTCCGGATAAAGTTCAGACAACGCTTTACGATCACTGTGTGGGCAGTAGCCACGCAGCTCCTCAAGGCATCGAAGAGCAATTTCATCAGTACGCCATAACTCCTCTGCACACATAGTATATGCAAACTCCGGAAACTGTTCTGACTGCATAATCAGAAGATCAGTTTTTATCGCTTCGTAAAGCGCATTCTTGAAGCCTGCCTTTCCAGCCAGTTGCCTGTATTGTTTAAAGAGCCAGATTGAATACAGACATCTTTTAAAGACCTCAAGACCACATTTATTGTATATTTTTTTCAAAAAATCTGGCGCTCCCTCTGTATCTCCGGACATGTAACGTCCGATGGCTTCACCGGCCTGAAGCGGAACATCCGGCGTAGGCACATTTTCAGCGAGGAATGTCCCATACATATCAGAAAGATTCGCCGTCTCCATCCATATGGCCGCCTGTGATAAAAGCTGCATCAGCACTGGCCCACTTAGGGAATTGGCTTTCATTATGTTCTGCCAATCTTGTATAAAGCGATTATTGCCATTACATATGCTTTCAAAGGTAAGGTAGTTTCTCCTTGCTCTTGTGGCGTGGGGGTGGCCAAACGCTCGTACATTTTCTCCCGCAACTTTCTGGATAATCTCTGATTTAAACGCACCGCCGCTTACGCGACCATCCGGATGAAACTCCAGTCCAAAACCATACAGGGGGAGCGTGACATAGATTATGTCATTATTTCTGGCCACAGTGTTATGTCCGCGCCGAGTGTGGAAGGCTACGCACTGGTTTGCAGACAAGAGAGATATTTTACCGTTATCAATTTGTATCCGCATGGCTGGATGCTGGGTAAAGAAATTTTCGAGCGCATCACTTCCGATTGGCTGAATAGCGGGCTTGACTTTAGCTATCTCCAGCTCACGTATTAATTCAAGCAGCTTCTTGCGCGCGTCTGATATTCGTTTCTCAATATCTTTAATCCTCTCTGCGCTGTTTCCGGCAAGAAAGAGTTCCTCATTTACAAAATCCAGGGAAATAGCCTGGTTACTGAAGGATAATTCCCGCATTTTTACCTCTTTTTCCATTTTGATATATCTGCGGCAAACACATGAAACTGGTAATCAGGATTATCGGCGTCAGTCAGTTCCGGCAGATACTCTCCCAGACTTCTGACGCCGAGATATACCAGGTTATGTGTCTCGGACATTTCAGCGGCGAAATGCGCATTCCTCGGTAAAAGCTGATCCATTACCCTTGAAGATTCCGGATAGAGAAGGTCGCGCCTGGGAATGTCGTAAAGACCAAGCATCGCGTCCCAAATCTCGGGATTTTCCGGAATGAGAACCATCGGCATATCACATTCATCATAGGCCGCATACATGGGTATATACGCATTTGAAACTGTATTTATGCGAATTGCAGCAGCTGTTTGCGGAAGAGCCCCCAAATCATGCCATGCGTCAAATACTTCAATATGATCCGGCAGCCAGCCCCAGGCAATGCGCTTCCCGGTTTCAGGCAAAGAAACGTCCTCCTCCACCCTGGCAAGCTGTTTTAAGGCTCCGAGATTTGCCGCCAAATAGAATATTGGATTACACAAAGTTTGAAGCCCCGCGGACAAAGTGGTAAATACATCTTTATCCCATGTTGCTGACTTTATATCTCCTTCATACTTTTTATAAAGCCCATGAATAAAATCCGCATGCCCAAGCATTTCGTCCAAGTTGCATGTAGCCCAGTCTACACGGTAAGGCTTTGAAAACAGCAAAGCGCAAATCACCCGCGCTACAGGACAGTCTTCAGCAAATTTCGTTCTGATACGGAAAATCGCACCGGTTATGCTTACCCACCACGCAAGGGCGTATCTTGCCTGCGGCGTGTTGTAGGATTTACCGCGCATCTCCCCTTTGGACACCATTTCCTGAAAGGAATATCTCAAAGAGCTATCCAGTATCCACGGCCTTTCGATAAAACCTGTAATATCTGGCAATATGACGGACATTCTGCCAAGGAATGCCAGAGCTGATGACGCTTTCTCAAGAAAATCCCACTCTTCCAAAGACAAGGCGCGTACCAGTGACATGGGTAAATTGTCCATATCATCTTTATGCCCAGTCATAATTGTATGGGCGACCTGCCAATCATTGCAGGAGATGTTCTCCCAGATTACGAGTTCCCCATTTTTCAGCCTCGAGTAGGAGGGATTATCTATCCTGAATGCGCTCTGTTTTTCCAACTTTGGCTTGTCTTTACAGCCAATAAGGTTAGCAAGCATTTAGCCTCCATTTGTATTTAGTCGATCATAAGCTGAACGAGGCCCCAAGTCCTTCCCTGGCGGAAAACCGATCCAAAACGTCGCGCAATTCCGCGCATAATTCGTTCACCATCATTTTCTCCCTGGATTGCGGAATAATTATTTCAGCAGCTGTGACGAAACATACCTCCCTGACCTTTTCCGCCACGTTTCTGGACTGGGAACGAATCGCCAGAATCACAACACCCAGCTCGGAAACCGTTCTTCCACAGTCTCCAATCTCATCAAGAGGTACCATTGTTTTCGCGCTTTTTACGCTGGAATAGCCAAAAATGCGGGCAATTGCCGCAAGCGGATACCAGCCAGGCGTTGACTTGTCAGACGGAAAGTTGAAGTCCACTGCCAATCTCTGGAATATAGCGCCAATTAGTGCTGTTCTCTCCATAAAACGCTCCTTTGTTTTCAAATTTGTACACAAAAAGAAAAACGGAGAACGGTTTTCTGCCGTTTCCGTTTTCTGATAACAAAAAAGCGGTAAGGATTTGATGCTATTGCCATTTATCTGAAAGAATGGGATATGCGCAATGAGTCATCTTCTGATAAATGCGAATCAAATCAGCGACAATAGGTTTCCAGACAAAGTCAAGTATGACTTTTTTATACCTACAACGCCCTACAAACTTTGTAGGCAGTTCAACCCCATATTTTTTACCTTCAGGAGTAAGTTCATATTCGCGGCGGTAACAACGTAACAATCCCATCATGGTCAGATTGAAAAGCACTCCTGATTCTGTAAAACTACAACCCGCAAGCTCAGCAATCTGGGCCGTGGTCAATGTAGGCTCCTCAAGAGGTATGGATAAATCCATATGACACGCTTCAAGGGCGTCAAAACCAGTCTCCTTTTTTATCAATTCCCCAAGAACAATCAGGCTGGCCTTTTTCCCCGCATCTGCTTTTTCAAGCAGGACTTTCATTGCATCAATTTTACCACGCAAGGATTCCCAGTCAGTATTGGTTTCAGGCGTGGCTTCAGGTTCTACGGCATATTTTCCAGTTTTGCGTATTGACGGAAGGACTTCGCTGTAAACCCAGTCGCGGAACTGTTCCGCTTTTGGAAGGTTGCTTCTAAATATCAGAGCATACAAATCAGCTTCAGGAATGATAGTGATGCCATGCGGACTCTCGGTCAAAGGGGGTAAATCGCCCCCTTTGAATAATTCCGCATACTTACAATGATCAGCCACCGCATTCTTTGGCCATGCGTAGCCGAGAGCGGCAGCGACGTCATTAGCTACAAACCATGGCTCTCCCCCACGCATTATGGACCTGATACTTCCAAAAGCAGGATTTTGGAATATCGCAATGTCTTTTCCCTGGGTATTATCACTATTATCAAGCGTGGCTTCTGGCATTTTGTTTTCTGGTTTTGGCGTTTCAGACTTTGGAGTTTCAAAAGCTATGTCCATAAGAGCTGGAAATACCTCGTCTATAACCCAGGCCTTTGTTGTTTCCAAACCAGGTTTTTGATCCTCACATATCAATCTCAAGCCATAACCGGCAGGAATAATCTGGATTCCCAAAATGCCTGAAATACCAAGCTCTGAAAGCTCTTCAGGTTTGTAAAAATCAACATAGCTCGGCTGAAAATGAGGAATATCGCTGATTTTACGATAACCCAACAATTCACGAACATCGTCAAGGATAAACCAGAAAGAATTATTTATGGTTATTGCCCTTAACTGTTGAGGGTGGCTATTTGTGGGCACATGGAAAATGTCTTGCATGATTTTTCTCCCTTCTTTAAGATGATTAAGCTAAAAAGAAATGCCAAGCGCATGGCCACCGCCCACAAGGGCGGCAGCCAACAAAGCGCGCGGCTAATTTAGTAAAACTTCCGAATTAGGCGATTGATCCGGAAGAATAATTCTTGGGCTGCAGGGAAAGCTGGTCACCCTCGGCTATTGTCCTCGACAAGTCGGCAACTTCTCCGCCGTTCACATAAATGGTGAACTTGCTGGGATTGACGCAGAGTTCATCATTCAGGACTTCGGAAATGGTTGTTCCTTCATCGACGCGCCAGTTTTCAGCCTCGGAAGAGTCGGCACGAGTAACACTGAAACGAATCTGATTGATGCGTGGCATATTGCCTCCATAGGTAAATAAATTAATAAAAAGCCCGGGACTACATTGTCCATTGGCGCAGGCTTATAACAGCCATACCCCAATTTTTTTGATATTTGTCCCCGAACTCCCATATATTGCTTGCAAGGAGGCAAAAGTTTAGCGGTAGAGGTAAAATTTTAGGCACTAAAATGATTAAATTTAATAATCATATAAATTCAATAGCTTATAAAATTTACAAATTTTGATTTTGGATTGGTAAAAAGGCGTTTTTTGAGCATTTTTGGTAATTTTTTATTGGTGCATAGAAGTATTATTTAGTCTATCTATTTGAAATTCAAGGATTTTGTAAAACTGTAAAAATGACTGATTTTACGCTCGACCGGTGAATGAAAATCATTTTCAAAACCATTCGTTAGAAAAATGTGTAAAAACTTTTTTAAAAATAGGCTTTTTTCATGCTCGAACTAGGTAGTCTTGGACAGTTTTAGTTCGCCATGTTTGGCATCACAGCCCTAAAAAATAACCGTTTCTACTAGCTCATTCGGTGGGTGCACTTACAAGCGGCGTACTGGTTCATCCCCTACAGCACAGGGATTTGAGGCAAATGTGTAGTTCAC
>CAYNKM010000076.1:0-7502 GCA_964397795.1 uncultured Desulfovibrio sp.
TGTAGGCATGCACGATTATCAAAGACAGAGAATACTATCCTTCCTGAATCCTGGAGACGATCCTCGTGGGGCAGGCTATCATATTCTGCAATCCAGGATAGCGATAGGATCGGGAGAACTCTGGGGCAAGGGATATACGGAAGGAACACAGAGCCAGCTCAGGTTTTTACCGGAGCGTCATTCCGACTTTGCGGTCGCGGTTTTTGGAGAAGAATGGGGCTTCATCGGCTGTGTCGCGCTGGTAACCCTGTTTTGCCTTTTCCTCTTCTCAATTTTCTACACCGCGACCCAGGCGAGGGAACGTTTCGGAAGTATGCTGGCGGTTGGCGTGTTTTTTTATTTTTTTTGGCAGATATTTATCAACATGGGCATGGTTATCGGCTTGATGCCGGTGGTGGGCGTTCCTCTGCCTTTTATCAGCTATGGAGGAAGCGCCACCCTGGTTAACTTTACCCTGGTGGGTATTGTTTTAAGTATCTCCATGCGCCGTTTTACATTCAAGAGCTAGCGGAGACATTGATGGCTAAAGATGAAATTGCCTATCTTGGATCAGATACAATTTATGAAGGCAAACTTTCTTTTAAAGGGACAGTACGAATTGAGGGGCGCTTTACTGGCGATATCGTAAGCGATGGAGTACTCAATATAGGCAAGGACGCCAATGTTCAGGGCCAGTTGGCCGTGGGCGAGCTTCTTCTGTCAGGTCACTTTAATGGTCACGTGATAGTCAAGCGCAAAACGGTTATCTATTCTTCTGGTGTTATGGAGGGAAATCTACAGACGCCAAGCCTTCTGACAGAAGAGGGCGCCATAATCGAGGGTCAGATCAGCATGAGAAATCCACCCAAAAACCAGCCGGGAACAAAACCGGCGCTGGAAAGTTAGTCTCATTTTATAAACTTTTCCTGCCTGCGGGCAGAGGGTGGATCTTTTTATGCTAAAAACCATAATAAAACGCGATGGAAGCGAAGCAGCCTTTGATTCCGTTAAAATCCTGAACGCGATAACAAAGGCCAACAAGGCCGTGCAGGATGAAGAAATGTCGCCTACCGATCTGCTCTTTGTGACCGAAAAGGTTTGCCAGAAGCTTGATCGGAATAATTTGAACCAGGTGGAAGAAATTCAGGATATAGTTGAAGAATGTCTTATCCAGTATGATTATGCGAAAACAGCAAAAGCGTATATCCTCTACAGGGCCGAGCATGCCAAAATCCGTAACGCTGAAAATAGCCTTATGGAAATATACCGCAAGCTTACCTGGTCACCCGCCATTGAGGAAGATCTCAAAAGAGAAAACGCGAATATAGACGGCGATACCGCCATGGGAACAATGCTTAAATATGGATCCGAGGGCTCCAAGTTCTTTATTGACAATTACATTCTCCCTGAGGAAATCGCCTCCGCCCATACCAGCGGCGATATCCATATCCATGACAAGGATTTTTACATGCTGACAGAAACCTGCTGTCAGATAGATCTTATCCCGCTTTTTAAAAATGGATTTTTTACTGGTCATGGCTTCTTACGCGAACCGAACTCTATAGAAAGTTATGCAGCCCTGGCATGTATAGCAATTCAGGCCAACCAGAATGAAATGCATGGAGGCCAGAGCGTCCCCAATTTTGACTGGGCAATGGCAGAGGGCGTCCGCAAGACTTTTAAAAAAGAATTTAAAAAGGCTTTTTCCTCATTTTTATGCATAAGCATGAAGCTTGCCCATGAGGATGCAGACAAACTGACCTCCGCCATAATGGCCCATGCGGGAGTTGAGGCTTCCATGGGAAAAGAGGATGAAATCCGTACCGCGCTTCTCACCCTCTCCCCCTGTTATTCCGCTCCCATTGAAGAAGCCCTCAATTACGCCTGGGAGGAGGCTATGCGGGCGACTGAAGGCAGGGTCTATCAGGCTATGGAAGCTTTAATCCATAATCTGAATACAATGAATTCCCACGCGGGAGCTCAAGTGCCTTTCAGCTCCATAAATTATGGCACAGACACTTCTCCAGAAGGCAGGATGGCGATAAAAAACCTTCTTTTGTCAACAAAAAGGGGGCTTGGCAATGGAGAGACCTCAATTTTTCCCGTGCAAATATTCAAGGTCAAGGAAGGAATAAATTATAATCCGGAAGATCCCAATTATGATTTGTTTCGTCTGGCCATGGAAACAAGCGCCCAAAGGCTCTTTCCCAATTTCAGCTTCCTGGACGCTCCTTTTAATCTTAAATATTACAGGGAAGGCGACTATAACAGCGAAGCCGCTTACATGGGATGCCGCACACGGGTAATGGGGAACGTCTATGACCCTGAAAGGGAGGTTACCTGCGGACGGGGAAACCTGAGCTTCACTTCCATCAATTTACCGCGCCTTGGTCTGGAAGCAAAAGGAGATGTCGACAAGTTTTTTACTCTCCTGGATGAAAAGATAGATCTGGTTTTTCGGCAGCTTATGCATCGCCTGAAAATTCAGGGCGCGAAAAAAATTCGCAATTATCCCTTCCTGATGGGCAACGGAATCTGGCTTGATTCCGGAAACCTGAAACCCGATGACAAAATTTCTGAAGTCATAAAACATGGCACGCTGACAGTAGGCTTTATCGGTCTGGCTGAAGCCCTTGTCGCGCTTACCGGCGAACATCATGGCCAAAGTGACAAGGCGCAGGAACTGGGCCTGAAAATAATAGGTCATATGCGCGAACGCACGGACGAG
Source organism: uncultured Desulfovibrio sp. (assembly GCA_964397795.1). Taxonomy (GTDB): domain Bacteria; phylum Desulfobacterota; class Desulfovibrionia; order Desulfovibrionales; family Desulfovibrionaceae; genus Desulfovibrio. The sequence goes on from CAYNKM010000076.1 coordinate 2,708, forward strand.
GAGTCCCAAAAGACAGGTCTTAATTTTACCCTGATCGCGACGCCCGCGGAAAGCTTAAGTGGCCGCTTTACCGCTCTTGACAAAATAAAATATGGAGAAATTAAAGGCGTTACCGACAAGGATTACTATACCAACTCCTTCCATGTTCCGGTTTATTTTCCCATAAGCGCATATAAAAAAATAAAACTGGAAGCGCCGTATCACGCCTTTACCAACGCGGGCCATATAACCTATGTTGAACTTGATGGAGATACTTCAAAAAACCCTCAAGCTTTTGAGCGAATCATCCGATATATGCATGATGAAGGAATAGGGTACGGCTCCATCAATCATCCGCTGGACAGGGATCCCATATGCGGTTATGTTGGAGTAATTGGGGATGTCTGTCCCAGATGCGGCCGACATAGGGGAGAAGGCATAAGCAGGGCAAAATTGCGCGAACTTTCCCTGCGTTTCCCGGATGTCCCACCTGTATGGGATTAAAGTTTGTTTTTATAAGCTTTCTAAATATATGAGGATACGCCATGCTGATGAAATCAGATTTATATAAGGAAGAAATAATCAAGGAAGACAAAAACAGCCAGCTGATAGGCGAGGGAGTGGACTTTGAGAGAATCCGCCGTATTACGGGCTATCTTGTAGGAACGCTTGATCGCTTCAACAACGCAAAACGCGCGGAGGAAAGGGATCGTCTCCGGCATTGCTGCTGAAATGTCTGATCGCACTTTAAAAGTTTCGGGTTTAATTGACGAGTCCATTGTTGACGGGCCCGGAATCAGGCTGGTTGTTTTTGTTCAGGGCTGTCTTCAAGCCTGTCCGGGCTGTCATAACCCTGAAACGCATACCACAGAAGGCGGCCAATTATATAATATTGATGAAATTCTTGAACGTTATGCAGAGAATCCCCTTCTGGACGGGGTCACCTTTTCAGGAGGCGAACCATTTTTACAGGCATACCCTCTTGCATTGCTCGCAAAAATGATTCACGGCAAAGGCGGAACGGTATTCACCTATACTGGCTATGTTTTTGAAAATCTGGTGAGAACCGGACTTCCAGGAGCGCTCAGTCTCCTTGAGGAAACTGATCTGCTGATAGACGGGCCCTATATTGAGGACCAGGCCAGTCTGGATCTCGATTTCAGGGGAAGCGCGAACCAGCGCATCCTTGACAGAAAGGCTCGCGCGGAACTTCTCAAATATATGGAATATACGGATTCGTGTTTTATACGGCATCATAAGGCAGTCTAAAATTTCAGGGCAGACTCTTGATATTGGGGGTATCTGCCCTGTTTTTTTGCCTGATTTAAACTTTTTCTGTCTGCTTATTTTATATTTTAAATTAATCGGTCATACCTGTCCTTTCTCTTGCGCCCGCCATTTCTGAATCACCCACAAATAATAATTGCCGGCATCCGCTTTCTTTCACGACCGGAATGCCCAGCTCCATCAACCTTGATCGCTGGTTTTGATCTGGCCTTTGCGCATGAGAATCGACAAATTTATTTAACAAAATTCCCTTTTTACAAAACATTACATTAAAAAGATATTGCCGCGATTGCCCTTGGTTGTCCTGTTCGCGGGCTGGAAATAGTTTACCTATTTTGTTAAATTGCCTTTCCGAAATGAAATCAAAAAAAATTTACACCATCGCGACTAGCGTATTCGGGATTTTACTATTTGTCGCGTGCTTCTGGCTTACGGAGTTTCCCGATCCCGAGCGCTTGCGCGACACGGATACGGGATGGCTTTGCGCCGCGATCCTCGCGCAGGGAGGCTTCGCGCTCCTCATGCCCATACGCTGGCAAATCATGTCTGCAGGCGCGGGCGTGCGACTTCCTTATGGACCGGCTTTCACCATAAGCGCCTATGCAAGCCTGGCTGCGGCGGTTATTCCCCACAGTCTGGCCGACCTGGCGGGCAGAGGCCCCTGGGAGGCCAAATTCACAGGTTGCGGACTTGTGAACGCGACAAATATTATCTTGTGCGACCGTTTGCTGGATGTGTACATAATCGCCTTATTGCTTCCAGCTGGGATCGCGTTTTCCATTGATTCCTTTTCGGCGTACATGTGCGTTCTGTTCGGCGCGGTCTCCCTCCTCCTCGGCCTTCTGCTTTTATTGCTGCTCAAGGAAAAATTTTTTGAAATGTTCGAGATCCTGTTTAGATGGTTGCGCTGGTGTTTTGAGAGGGTTTCCATTCTCGCGGGACGCTTCAACTGGCATGTATCGCCTATAAAACTGACAACTTCCGCTCTCCTGGAAGTTTACGCCATAAGCGTAATCAAGTTCTTTGTCATCACTTTTTCCACCTTCACCTATTTCGCCTTTGTCAATATCAACGTTAACTTAATAACGATATTTTTCGCATTGCCTCTCACTCAGTTTGTGTTTATATTCGCCTTTACTCCGGGAGGACTTGGCATATTTGAACTGGGATGGACTGGAATTCTGGCTCTTCGTTCCATTTCGGCGAGTCAGATTTCCCTGTTTCTGCTTTCGCAGAGATTATGTTTTACGGCCGGGGTAATCGTATGGGCCTTGCTCGCCTTTGCCTGGAGCAGAGCTTGCCCATTTTCAAAACCGGAGAAGGAATAAAACATTGTTCCGGTCTGACCTACAATCCAGAATCTCCCCTCTTTGGCTGGACGTGACTTTTATCGCCTCTGTCCTGATCTTCGCATGGTGCGTTCAGGAAGGTCTATGGCTAGCGACCGCCCAGGGCGTGTATAATCCCTATAAAAGCGATGTGGAGGAATATTCGGGCAGGGTGGCCAGTCTTGTCCATCCTGAAAATTTCAGCCTGGATACAATGTTTGGGCATGATTCCTGGAGCACATCCTTCCCAAACATGCAAACAAGTCTCGGCGCTCTTTTTCCGGCTGGAGACAATTTCAACTGGGCCCTGATGCGCCAGACTGCTCCACTCATTGTCATCTTTTATATTGGTTTTTATATTTTTGGCTCCTGGCTCTTTAAAAGCCGCCCGATTGGCCTTCTGCTGGCTTGCGCGATGGCGCTTCCAGACATAACGGGATTCGGCACGTTCTGGGGAATTTTAACACAGCCCCCCGTACCGCGCTCTTTCTTCGACGCCCTGCTTCCTTATTACCTTGTTTTCGCATTCTGGGCGGTAAGTCATCCGGCATGGAGACCGGCGGTTCTGTTTTGCGCCGCAGGCCTGGCCTGGGCTCATACTGTGAGTTCGCTTGTCATGGGTGGCGCCTGGTTCATTATCTATCTGGCCATGAAACCAGAGGGCTGGAAGTGGCAATCCCATCTCCTCAATTTAAGCCTGTGCGTCGTAGCTTTTTTATTGCCCCTCCTCCATTTCATTCTTCCCTCTCTTCTTGCAAGGCCTGGGAATGCCAATGATCCGGTATTCGCCGAAATGTTCCAGAAAAATTTTATGGAGAGATTTGGCGAACCTTTTGAGGATATGGGCAATTTTTTCTGGCGATATACCTTTGAAAGGCCGCTTGTTCCGCTGGGTCTGGCAGGTCTTGGAACAACTGTGACCCTGGGCTCAAAAAAATACAAACAGATTGCACTGATCTGCGTCCTTTGGCTTGTGGGGATAATCTTTTGCGCGGTTTTTATAAACTGGCTGGAGCGACTCGCCGTGGCTCATACGGGCAGATTATCCATTTTGCATCAACTGATAAGAGGGCTCAGGTTCTGCGTCCCTGTTTTTTTCCTGCTGGCAGCCTGCGGTCTCAAAAGCCTTTTTGAGCGCATGCGCGAAATCTGGCGCGTGGCTGTGACAATCGCCCTGTTCCTTTTTTTGACGGTTGGCATCTATCCTTATCTGGGCAGACTTGCCTATTATGGCGCTTATTGGGTCGGTGAGGAAACAGGCATCCGGTTCTGGTTTAGCGACAAGTTTGACAAGCAGACCAGGGAGCAAAATTTGCGCAGGGAGGCTATGTTGGCCATAAAGGACCTCGTTCCAAATGACGGTCTGGTTTTTTCCAACAAGGGTGATCCCGCCGTCCGCTATTATGGCCTGCGCAGCCTGGATTACTCCCCTACTGACGGTGCGCATTTATATTTTCAGTATAACGCTGACGCCTGTCGCAGATGGCTGGATAATATGGAAGCTCTGAAATCCCCTCAAGGCTATATCAGGGCTTTTGAAAAGTCCGCGGCAGATTGGCTTATTACGGATCGACCAGAAGATGAGGACGCGCTTCAAGGCCTTGGAACAATAGTCTGGCGTAATCCAGGGTATCTTATTCTTAAAAAAGAGCGAAACATATGACTTTTAACCCTGGTCATATTTTAACTTTTGACATTGAACATTGGTATGAAAGCTGGCGTTTGCGGAATTTGCCATATGACGCGGGACTTCCGGATTGCGATGGACCAATACTGTTAAAAATGCTGGATTTGCTTGATAAATATTCGGCTAAAGCCACTTTCTTCTTTACAGGCCGCTTCGCGGCCGAATTTCCCGGCCTGGCCAGGGAATGCGTCACGCGGGGCCATGAGGTAGGCAGTCATTCCCACGATCATCGCCTGCTTACAGATTATGCCAATCCCGAGGATTTTCGGATCAATCTTTTGGAATCCCTGGACAGCATTGAAAAAGCCAGCGGTGTGCGTCCGGCTGGTTTTCGCGCCCCAAAATGGACGATTTTTCCGAAAAACGCCGAAGCATATTTAAATATCCTTGCCCAGGAGGGCCTAAAATATGACAGTAGCTTTTTCCCAGGCCACTTTACAAAAAAGGGGCTGCTGTCGCCGCATTTATTAAAGCTTCCAGACGGGGACTTGATAGAAATTCCCGCGACTGGCGC
>CAYNKM010000077.1:0-7496 GCA_964397795.1 uncultured Desulfovibrio sp.
ATTTAAAAAATATTTTTGCCATGATTTTTTGCAAATATTTGCCAATTTTTGTCCAATTCTTTAATAAAAAAAGACAGGTAAAAACCTGTCTTTATATTATATTTATTTGGCAAAGGCCACGGCCCGTTTTTCGCGGATAACCGTAACCCGGATCTGGCCGGGATAAGTTAGATTATTTTCTATTTTTTCTGAAATATCCTTGCAAAGCAGATAGGTGGCATCGTCGTCAACGCTTTCCGAATTGACCATCACGCGAATTTCCCTGCCTGCCTGAATTGCATAGGCCTTTGTGACGCCTTCAAAGCTCATGGCTATGCCTTCAAGATCTTCAAGACGTTTGACATAATTTTCCAGAAGCTCCTTGCGGGCGCCAGGCCGCGCTCCGGATATGGCATCGGCGGCCTGCACAAGAACGGCCAATGTCGTGGTGGGACGAACATCCTCATGATGAGCGGCAATGGCGTGAACGACTTCCGGATTTTCGTTATATTTTTTGGCCAGATCCGCCCCAATAAGGGCATGAGGCCCTTCCACCTCGTGATCCACTGCCTTGCCAAGATCGTGTAGCAGGCCGGCGCGTTTGGCCTTTTTCACATCCAGACCCAATTCCGCGGCCATCATTCCACATAAAGCCGCGACTTCAAGGGAATGATGGAGAACATTCTGGGTAAAGGATGTCCGGTATCGAAGCTGGCCCAGCAATCTGACAATTTCGGGACGGATGCCATGCACACCCGCATCAAAAGTCGCCTGTTCCCCTATTTCTTTGACCTGGGTCTCCAGCTCCTGTTCACATTTTTTGACGATATCTTCAATTCGAGCGGGATGAATCCGGCCATCCTGAATTAGCCTCTCAAGAGCCATCTTGGCCACCTGGCGACGGAGAGGGCTGTAGGCGGACAGGACAACTGTTTCCGGAGTATCATCAATTATAAGATCAACGCCTGTCGCGGCCTCCAGAGCGCGAATGTTTCGTCCTTCCCTGCCTATGATCCTTCCTTTCATGTCCTCATTGGGAAGCGTGACCGCGGTCACAGTCTGCTCATTCACATAATCGCCAGCATAGCGCTGGATGACGTTGCTAAGTATATTCTTGGCCTTCCGATCCGCGGTTTCCTTGGCCTCCTGCTCTATCTGGCGGATCATTTTTGCGGCGTCATGCCTGGTTTTTGCCTCAATTTCGCTTAAAAGCTGGGCGCGGGCCTCTTCTGTTGTCATCCCCGCTATTTCAGCCAGTTTCCTTTCCTCGTCCGCGATGCGGGACTGAAGAAACGCCTCGTCTTCCTCCATCTGCCTTTCCTTGCGGGCCAGCTCCTTTTCGGCGGCCAGCAGATCCATTTCCCGATCCGCTACCTTCTCCTGCTTTTCCTCGAGACGATTGCCCAGTTCATCCAGCTTTCTTTCCCTCTGCTTTAAATCCTTCTCCTTTTCCCTGAATTCGTTTTCAAGTTCCTTTTTATGATTGAAAATATCATTCTGCCCCTGAAGCAACAGTTCCTTTTTCTGGGCCTGGGCTTCCTTGCGCGCTTCTTCCACAATTCGACTGGCCAGCTCGTTGGCGTCGCCCAGTCTGCGGGCCGTTATCTGTTTGTAAATTATGATTCCAGCCGCAATTCCAGCAACAATCGCAGCCAGAATATAAAATGCCAGGTTAAGATCCATTCCTCTGCCTCTCTTTATATTTTTCGGGAATTTACCCGTTAAAAAGCCCCCTATGGGGCAGACAGGGCAAGCCTAAAGGGCAGGCGGAATGAATACACCTGAAGAAAGTGGGGAAAATACGGAAAGTTTGAGAACCCCGGAAGGGCCGTGTCCATTGCCCTGCACAGAACCTGGCTTACCAGGTCGGGCGTCCGTATGTGTCTTTCAGGCTTCCTGTCAATCCAGGAATCTGGTCCAGGCTTGCACACAAGACACAGGGATGACACCCTATTTATTTACTTGTCAGGCTAGCGCCCTGAGCCTGGATCACGTGAGCTCCAGGGAAATTTTTTCAAATAACCGACTTCTCTATTTTATCCAGGAGAGCTTCAATACGCTTTTGCGTCATCTCCTGTGAAATCTTCATTTGCAGCAACTCATCCGCCAATTCCAGGGCAAGAAAAGTCAACGTAATTTCTTTACTCTGAGACCCATTGGGCCGCGATTTATGTTCAGCATACCGTTCTTCAAGGATTCCGGCGGCTTTTAGAGCCCGTTCCATGTTTGCGCCCGGACGAAAGGTTATGTCCAGTCCAAGAACGGTAAGGTTAGAAGGTTGTTCGTTCACAGGATAATTTATCCCGCACAGCCATAATCCCTGACTTTTTGTATTAAGGCCTCTACTCTTGCAAGGGCCGCTTCCCGCATCCGCAACTCGTTTTCAAGATTTTGGCGTAAAGCCTGATTTTCTTCAGCCAAATTTTGCCGATCCTGGGAAAGAGCGTCAAGCTCGCCCTTAAGCCGCGCGTTTTCAAGACGCAGGTTTTCCACGGTAGCCAACAGGCTGTCAACCGCGGCTTCAAGATGTTCGAGCGCTTCCATGGCAAAAAGATAACTGGATTGAAAAAATTTTTCAACAGGCTAAAGGATATTTTTAGAAATAATAAAAATAAGCTCGCTTGCAAATTTATTCATTTTTTAATAGTATGCGGTCAAGAAAATCTTGTCCAACGCAGGATTTGTATTTATTATAGTATAAGCAGGACTTTATTACTTTTTAGAATATTTTTTTGGAGGCACAATGTCCCAGTATCCTGGTTCAAGCGCACAGACAAATGTTGTCAGCGCGGTTTCTGTCTATATGCGTCATGTTTATGTCTGGATGTCGATCGGCCTGGCTCTCACCGCCGTTGTCGCATATGGTGTCGCGGGCTCGCCCGCCCTTACAGCGGCCATTTTCAATAACAGCCTTACCCTGATTGTTCTGGTCATAGCCCAGTTCGGCCTGGTGATCGCGATTTCGTCCGCCATAAACAAAATTTCCGCCCCTGTGGCGACCGGTCTTTTTCTCCTGTATTCAGCGCTAACGGGAGTGACACTTTCTTCAATTTTTATTGTCTATCCCATAGCCTCAATAGGTTCTGTTTTCCTGATTACCGCCGGCACATTCCTTACGATGTCAATTTACGGCACAGTCACCAAAAGGGATTTAACAGGAATGGGCAATTTCCTTTTCATGGGCCTGATCGGCATAATAATTGCCATGATTGTCAATATTTTTCTCAAAAGCACAATGATGAATTTCATTGTCAGCTGCATTGGCGTAATCATTTTTACTGGTCTGACCGCCTATGATACCCAGAAACTCCGCGCTTTCGGTGAAAACGCCCCCCTTGAAGACGCCCAGGCCATCCGCAAAGGCGCGATTCTGGGCGCGTTGACCTTATACCTTGATTTTATAAATCTCTTCCTCATGCTGCTCCGCGTCATGGGAAATCGCAATTAATTATTTGCGCATAAGCTTTAAGTCCCAGGCATTTGTCTGGCTATAAGTATGTAAAATAGTCAAAAGGCGGATATACAAAGGGGCTTCAAGGCCCCTTTTTGTTTTTTTAAACCTTAAATTACGGCGATACCGGGAAAAATATGAAAGCCGCTGATAGCAATGCCCTGCCTTCCAAAGATGTCCTGCTTGACATTATTCGCAATCATAAAGAGCCGCTGCGCACAGACTCCCTGCTTAAAACATGCGGCCTCACCAGAAATTCCAGAAAACAATTTGATCAGCTTCTCTTTTCGCTAAAGGATGAAGGCGAAATAGAGCGCCTGCCCGGGGGCCGCTGGGCCTTGCCCGATACGCTCAATTTCAAGACAGGCAAATTCCGCTCACGAATCTCAGGCGGGGGATTTGTCATTCCCGACGACGGTTCGGAGGAAATCCAGATTAGCCCCTACAGGACCAAAGGGGCCTGGAATCAGGATAAAGTGAAGGTTCTGCTCCTGCCGGAAGGGGAAGGCGGAAAAATTACCGAGGTTCTCCAAAGACATCAGAAAGAAATAGTCGCGCGCGTGGATCAATGCAAGGGAAATGTTCTTCTCTGCCACCCGACAGACAGAAAACTGAATGTGAAATTCAGGGTTATTCTCGATGATCCGGCAATCTGCAAAAAACAGGTCAGGCCAGGCGCGCTTATCCTTATCAGGCCGGAAAAAGAGCTTGAGAGGGATCTCTGGCAAGCCAGGCTTCTAAATGTTTTTGGCGCGGAAAACAGCATTGGCGTTCAGGAAAATATTGTAAAGTGCAACCATCATGTGCCCGCGAAATTTCCCGATCTGGCCCTGCAGCAGGCTGAAGGCATGAGCGAAGGCTCCATGGATGCCAGCGGTCGGGAAGATATGCGCCATATTCCCTTTGTGACCATTGACGGCGCGGATTCCAGGGATTTCGACGACGCGATCCAGGTTGAAAAAATCCCTGACGGCTTTATTTTGCGCGTGGCCATAGCAGACGTTAGCCACTATGTCCGCCCCGACGCCACTGAAGGAAGCCTGGATTCCGAAGCCCAGAAAAGGGGAAACTCCTGGTACTTCCCGAGATCTGTCGAACCCATGCTTCCCATGGCTCTTTCCAATGATCTCTGTAGTTTGCGTCCCAATGAGGATAGACTGGCCATGCTGGCTGAAATTACTTTTACTGAAGACGCCGTACCCGTTAAAAGCCGTTTTGCTCCCATTGTCATGCGATCTGCCGGAAGACTGACCTATGATTCTGTCGCAAATTTTTTTGAAAACGGTTTGGACAAACCCCTGCCCCTGGTACAGGGAGAAAGTCCCATTACGGAAGCGACAGGAAAAATGCTTCAGGACGCCATGGCTCTTTACAAGGGAATTTCAAAGCGCAGACGCAAGGAAGGAACTCTGGATTTTGATCTTCCGGAACCCAAATACAAATTTGACGACAAGGGCAAGCTTGTAGATATGACTACGGCTGAACGCAATGACGCCCACAAGCTTATCGAGGAATTCATGATTGCCGCAAATGAGGCAGTCGCGGAATATTTGGGATCAAAAAATATTCCGTTCTTATACCGCGTGCATCCGGAGCCGGACTCCCAAAAGCTTGAAGCCCTTTACGAAACCCTCGATTTGACGGGAATTGAATCAATTCCGGCCAGTGAGCGCAAGGTTACCGATGTAAAACCCGCAATGATTCAGGATATTTTAAAAAAGGCCAGCGGCACGCCGCAGGAATATACTGTGAACAAACTTTGTCTGCGTTCCATGCAGCAGGCAAGATACCAGCCAGTAAATCAGGGCCATTTCGGTCTTGCTTCAAAAGATTATTGTCATTTTACATCGCCTATTCGCCGCTATGCCGACCTCCTTGTCCACCGTGCCTTAAAGGTTGCCCTGGGAGAATCTAATGAAAACCTCCCAGATCAGGAAAAATTGACCCAAATTGGGGACAGTCTTAACAAACTGGAACGCGAAGCGATGGACTGCGAACGCGAAATTGCGCGGCGTATGGGCTGTCTGGCCTTGAGTGAAAAAGTCGGAGAAACATTAAGTGGCACAATATCGGGCGTCACCGATTTTGGCGTTTTTGTTGAATTTGATGACTTGCCCGCTGAAGGCGTCATCAGGCTTTCGGATCTCGGCAGCGACTGGTATGACTTTGATCAGAAAAGACAAAGACTGGTGGGACAGCGCGAGGGAAAAACCTGGAGCCTGGGCCAGCCTGTAAAGGTCAAGGTTGACTCTGTGGATCAGGATCGGCTGGAAGTACGCCTGCATCCTGAAGGCGTGACGCCAGCACAGGCTGGCACAAAAACTCCCCCGAACAAAAAGTCGGGTCGCAAATCTTTCAAAAAATCTTCCCGCACCTTGCCTGCCGCGAGGGACAAGACCGCTATAAATGCTGATTCCCGTCCAAAAGCGGGACAGGAACAGACAGGCCGGACAAGAAAGGGCGTAAAAAGCTCAAAATTCCGGAAAGGTTAATGGGCTTTCTTGGCGCAAGACAACACATGGGGCTGGCTGCCATTCTTCTGGCAGCCAGCGCTTTTTTATCCCGTATTATGGGACTTGTCAGGGACAAGATCATTTCCTGGCAATTCGGCGCGGGAAATGAGGCAGATTTATATTTTGCGGCCTTTGTAATTCCTGACATCATAAATTATCTTCTGGCTGGCGCTTTTATATCCATCACAATAATGCCGCTTCTTGCCAAAGGATTTGAAGACAGTCCGCAATCGGCCTGGCGCTTCTTTTCCTGCGTGACTCTCTGGATGTTCATCCTTTCCACGCTTTTTACTCTGGCAGGGGAAATATGGGCAGAACAACTTTCCCTGCTGATAGCCCCAGGCTTTACCCCTGATCAATTAAGGCGGCTTGCCTATTTTATGCGGCTAATTTTGCCCGCGCAGATATTTTTTCTTACGGGATCCTGTTTTACCGCCCTTCTTTTATTACGCCGCCAGTTTGTCGTGCCTTCCTTAAGTCCGCTCATATATAACGGATTTATTATCATTTCGGGAATAACCCTGCCCCTTTTTCCCCTTTTCAGTTCGGATCCTTCTTTCGGTATGACAGGATATTGCGTTGGAGTGGGAATTGGCGCGTTTTGCGGCGCATTTTTACTTCCGCTTGTAACAGCCTGCCGGGAAAAAATCAGCTTTTCTCCTGTCCTATATCATCCCTGGATAAAGAAATTCCTTATTATTGCCCTACCGATTATCCTGGGTCAGACCGTAGTGATGCTGGATGAGCAGTTCCTGAGAATTTTTGGCAGCGTGCTCGGGGAAGGCCAGATAAGCCTTCTAAATTATGGGAGAAGAATAGCCCAGGTTCCGGTTGCGCTTGTAGGACAGGCGGCTGCTGTCGCCTCATATCCTTTTCTGGTCAGGCTTCTTGCCCAGAATGAAAAAGAGCAATTTGAAAAAGTATTATGCAAGGCGATGACCGCGTCTTCCGTCCTTATAATTCCCTGCTCGCTTCTGATGATAGCCTGCGCCAAGCCAATTCTTGAAATCATTTTCCAGGGAGGACGCTTCGGCCCCCAGGAAACGCTCGCCTGTCTTCCCCTTGCCAGACTGCTGCTTCTGCCCGCTCCAGTATGGATAATTTATATGGTGCTTGTCCGGGGTTTTTACGCCTATGAAGACACCCTAACCCCCGCGATTACCGGAACGCTGATCACCCTTTTCTGTATTCCCTTCTATCTTTATGTTGCTGTTCCCGCTGGTTCATACGCGATAACGCTGGTTTCAGGCGGCGGCCTGACCGCTTATCTTGTCTGGCTTGTCATTATCTGGATTAAGCGACATGGCGCGGGAGCTTTTTCAGGTTTGGCAAAAAACTGTGCCTTGACCCTCGGCATTAGCCTTCCAGGTTTTCTCGCCGCCTTGTATCTTTGCGATTATATCTTGAATTCCCAGACTTTTATGCCGCCCTTTTTCATGGCCTGTTTGAGACTGGCGGCAGGAACATCCCTTTTTATTTTTATAACAACAATATTGTTGGCCGTTATCCGGCCCCAGATTATGTATCTTGGTCTGGAAAAAATCAAACGGGGA
>CAYNKM010000078.1:0-7484 GCA_964397795.1 uncultured Desulfovibrio sp.
GTCCCATGGGCGCAAAACTGGAAAACTATGTTTCCGAAGAACATTTCTATTTCAATGCTGTGAAGGAAGCAGTTGCGGCGGCCATTCGCGGCTCTACGCCCCTGATTGCGGTTGAATACGGCAGACGCGCCATTCCCTTTCCCTATCGCCCCACTTTTGCGGAAATGGAAGATAAATTAAGAAGCGGTTAATACAATTTCAAGATTTGTCCTGGTCACTGACAGTCCAGCATCACGGCTGCCATGGTGATTACGCGTTGACTGCTATTGGGATGTCCGCTTTTTCCATGTGATAAGCGGCATCCTTATTTTTGATTTTTCCACATTCCACTTTACCACTATATGGACAGATTTTATACAGTCCCTTTTCTTGACAGACTCACAACACATTATTAACACTTTTAAAAAACCATAATTCTTTATACAATCCTGGTTTTTAAATAATTAAAAAAATAGGGAGTAGATTATATGAGTAGCGCCTGGAAAGTTGCCTATGCGGACTTTGTCACCGCCATGATGGCCTTTTTCCTGCTTCTCTGGGTTCTGAATATGGTTCCGCCAGAAACCCGGGCCGGACTTGCAGCCTATTTCAGCGGAGAAAGAAATTTTGATTCAAGCTCCACCTCTCCAGTTTCAAACAATCCCTTTATTCAGAATACCGATAAAATAGACACCAGAGATTTGAAGATTTCCGAAGTGGAGAGATCCCATTATGCGATTGCCCAAAAAATTAAACAGATGTTAATGGCGGACGCTGTTCCCCAAAACTCTTCCGGTATTAGCGCCGATGACGTGGGCGTGCAATTAAGGGTTAATTCCGATGTAATGTTCAAGCCAGGATCAGTTTCCCTTTTGCCGGAAGGAGAAAAAGTTCTCAATGATGTTCTTGATATAATGAAAGAATATAACCTTTACCTTGTTGTCCGCGGACATGCTGACAGCAGTGAATCCTCTCCTCCGTATAATTCTCCCTGGGAACTTTCAGGCGCTCGTGCCGCGTCTGTGCTGCGCTGGCTGGCCGATCACGGAATTAAGCCCACTCGCCTGCGCGGAGTTTCCTATGGGGAAACACGTCCGCTAAAACCCGGCATCTCCCCTGAAAGCAAGGCTGTAAACCGGCGTGTGGAATTTTTCTTCCACCGTCCGGAAGTAATGTCATACAGTGTTGTATATTAGTGCCTCCCAAAATTAAAGTCAGGGCGGATCAGCTTGCTTTTGATCAGGGCCTTGCTGAAAGCCGTGAAAAAGCCAAAAGTCTTATAATGGCCGGAAAAATTGTATATTCTTCCGGCCCGCTTGCCTTACGGCCTGTATCCAAACCCGGTCAGCTTTGTCTTGCTGATACCCGTCTGGAACTGCTTCCTGGCGAGCAGTTTGTAAGCCGTGGTGCGTACAAGCTGCAAACTATCCTTGACGCCTGTCAAATTGATGTAAAGGGACTGTGCTGTCTGGACGCCGGATCTTCAACCGGAGGTTTTACAGACCTGCTCTTGCAGAGGGGAGCTTCAAAGGTTTACGCGGTTGACGTCGGAAAAAACCAGCTTCATGAGAAATTGAGGAATGACCCCCGCGTAGTCTCAATGGAAGGTATTAATCTTCGCAACGCTCCGCCAGACCTGATTCCCGAAAAGATAGATTTTTTGACAGGAGACCTCTCCTTTATTTCCCTGACTCTGGTTCTTCCCTCCTGTAACAACTGGCTCGCGCCAGGAGCTCTTTGCGCGATTCTTATCAAGCCTCAATTTGAATTAAGCCCTTCCGAAGTTGAAAAGGGTATTGTCTGGAAAGAGGAAAGCAGACAAAAAGCGGTTGATAAAATAGTAAAATTTTGTACGGAGGAACTGGGCTGGACTCTTAAGAAAACGCTACCGTCTGCTATAAAGGGCCCAAAGGGAAACCAGGAATATATGGCCCTTTTTCAGGCCCCCTGATTTTTTGGTCCAATCCCAATTAGTACCACATATGACGCAGCGCCTCGTTTGAAATTCCAAACTGCTTCATGCACATGACAAAATAGGCATCCCAATAGGGATTACTGCTATTGTCCCAGCCGGAAGTCATGTCTGATGCCGACTGCTTGCATTGTTCTTTGGCCATATAGATTTGTTGCTCTTCAAAAGTCATGGGTCTTGGTGGCCCACAGGCAATACATCCAAAACATAATAAGAAAATAACAAGTATTTTATTCATAATTTTCTCCAGAACAATAAAGCCGCGGTTCATCGCGGCTTTATTGTTCTGCGTATGGTTAAATCTAGCCTTCCTTGTTTTCAGCTATGGGCTTTGAAAACAGCTTATACATAAAGAATTGATACAAAATTACCAGAGGGATGACACAGAGGGCAACAATCAGCATAATGGTAAGGGTATTGGGTGTGGAACAGCCATTGAAGGCTGTTATTGTCGCCTGCGGGGTGATAGACGAAATTATCATGTTGGGATAAATGCCCATTACGCCAAAAAATGTGACTGACACAATAAAGAGACCGCTGCAGGCCCAGGCATACCAGAATTTTTCTTCATTGAGCATTCTGGGCACTCCCAGCAGCCCTGCAATTGCCAAAAGCGGTAAAATGATAAGCCAGGGCATGGACAGATAATTCATGAAAATATCAGTATAAAACAGGGTGAGGATAAGAAAGACAATGAGCATAAGCGCCACGCCCACCCAGAGAAGACCGGCCGCTCCCATGGCCCGCGTCTGCAATTTGCCGGTGGTTTTGATTGTCAGCCAGATTGCTCCGTGCATCATGAACATTAACAAGAAGAAAATGCCCCCGGCTATGCCGTACAGGTTGAACAATTTCAACAGGTTTCCGTGATAAATGCCATTCACATCGACTGGAATACCTTCAAAAAGATTGGCAAAGAAAACGCCCAGGACCACACAGGCAAGAACATTGACCACCCAGTGAACGGCATCCCAGACTTTGCGCCAGATGGTATGTTCCATCTTGTCACGAAACTCATAGGCAGCCGCCCGCAGGATAAGGCAGAACAGCAGAATGAGGAGGGGAGCGTAAAGGGCGGAAAACATGACGGCATAAACTTTTGGAAAAGCGGCGAAGGTAATGCCGCCGGCAGAAATAAGCCAGACCTCGTTGCCATCCCAGAAAGGTCCGGTTGATTCATACATGATTGTATCGTCTTCAGTTGATTTGGAAATAAATGGCATAAGCGATCCAATGCCCAAATCAAAGCCATCCAACAGAAAATATACCGCCCATAAAAGCGTCCAGAGAATGAACCATATTGTTTCCAGCATGATTAAGCCTCCTTGGGCGCTGGGCCTTGCGCTGCATATTTACATAAGAGATAGATATCCAAAGCTCCCAGAATGGTATAGAGAATTGTAAAGGAAATTAGGGACCAGGCCACGTTACTGGCCGGGATTGGAGAGACAGCCTCAGTCGTTCGGAAAAGATTATATACAATCCAGGGTTGGCGGCCTATTTCCGCTACTGACCAGCCAAGCATAAGGCCTATATAGGGGAGGGGGATATTCCAGACCAGGCAGGTTAAAAGGGCCTTCCCTGGAATTTCTTCCTTTCGTTTCCACCAGGCCCAGATTGCCAGAATGAGAAAGATTCCGCCCAAAAGCACCATTAGGCGGAAGCACCAGAAAGTGGCAACAATTGGCGGCCAGTCTGAAGGCGGATAATCCAGAAGTCCCTTAACTTCCGCGTCTGTCGAATGGTAGGAAAGAAGGCTTAAAAGATCCGGAATTCCGATAGCTTCAATCACATTTCCCTGATCAACTTCCGATGGCCAGACAAGAAGGTAAAAGGGTACGTGAGTCCCCGTATGCCAGTGGGCTTCCATGGCCGCCAGCTTTACAGGCTGATAATCTGCCACCGCCCTGCCTTCCATATCGCCGCTGTAGCTTAATAAAAGAACCAGCAGAAGCGTCCAGGGGGCAACCATCTTGAAAGCGCGATGGAAAAATTCCACATCCCTCTTTCTCAACAAGTGATAAGCGGAAATCCCCAGAACAAAGAAACCCGCCAGGGCCCAGGAAGCCATTATGGTGTGAAAATACTGACCCCAGGCAAATGAATTATAGACTACATCAGAAAAATTATCGAGAACTGCCCTGCCCTGTTCTTCGCTTATTTTATAGCCTACCGGATGCTGCATAAATCCGTTTGCAAGGATAATCCATAATCCTGACACATTGCTGCCAATAGCCACCAGCCAGATACAAAGACAATGCAATTTCTTTCCGACCTTGTTCCAGCCAAAATACCATATCGCTATGAAAGTGGATTCAAGAAAAAAGGCTACCGTGGCCTCAATGGCAAGCAGTGAACCAAATATGTCGCCCACATATTCCGAATAACGGGACCAGTTGGTTCCAAACTGGAATTCCTGGGTGATGCCCGTCACAACCCCAAGCGTAAAATTAATTACAAAGAGTTTGCCCCAGAATTTGGTCTGCCTTTTCCAGAACTCATCGCCGCTGATGAGATATCTGGTTTCCATAAAAGCAAGAATAACCGTAAGACCCAGCGTAAGCGGCACAAAAATAAAGTGAAAAAAGATTGTGACCGCAAACTGGATTCGTGAGAGCATTACGACATCCATATCACTCCTCCCCATCAGAAGCTGTCTTTCTTTTTGCCTATCATAGCATTTAATCAAGCGCAAGCAGAGTCATTTATAATTAAACCATATTATATGGCATATTTGCGTTTTTATATTTATTCCTTTTTTATATTTCTTTATATTGTAAAACTTATTTGATATAATAATTTGGCGGCAGGAAAGATATCCAGGCCTGTTTTGCCATAAGAATGGAAATAAGTTTTTAAAAACTGGAATATGCGCCTTGTCAATAATTAGAGACCTTAAAATTTTTGCCTTTATTTAATATCACAATCAGCATCATCAAATTTTTTAAATACGCTTCAAGGAGGATCTGATGGCAGAAGAAAGCAAGGTTCAGCATGAATTTCGCGCGGAAGTCCGTAAGGTTTTAAGCATTCTTACCCACTCCCTTTATACGAACAGGGAAATCTTCCTGCGCGAGCTTATTTCCAATGCTTCCGACGCGCTGGACAAATTGAGATTTCGTATAAACAGGGGCGAGACGCCTAGGCTTCCGGATTTGCCGCTCGAAATCCGGATAACCCTTGATAAGGAAGCCAAAACAATCTGCATCGCAGATACCGGCCTGGGCATGACTGCCGAAGAACTGGCGGAAAACCTGGGAACCATCGCAAAGTCCGGATCAGAACAGTTTCTGGCCGATCTCGCCGCTAATGAAAAACCAGCCAATGAAGAAGAAGCGGCGACCGCGGACGCGGCCAGCATCATTGGCCGCTTTGGAGTTGGTTTCTATTCTGTTTTCATGGTTGCCAACAAGGTTGAAGTCAGTTCCCGTCCCGCCTATGGCGAGGATTCCCAGGTTTATGTCTGGACAAGCGATGGCCTGGGAACATTCACAATAGAAAAAAGCGACGAGGAAAAGCCGGAACGCGGCACAATAATAAAAGCCTGGCTCAAGGATGACTGTCTGGAATATGCCGAGGAGTACCGCGTTGACGCGGCTATCCGGAAGCACTCCTCCTTCATACCTTTCCCCATATATGTCGGGACAGAACAGGTCAATACCCAGCCCGCAATCTGGCTTGAGCCCAAAACAAAAGTGACCCAGGAACAGTATGACGGCTTTTATAAATCCCTGACTTATGATTCCAAGAATCCACTTTATACCGAACATATCTCGGTTGATGTTCCAGTACAGTTTAATGCCCTGCTCTTTATCCCGGATTCCGCAAATGACTTCTTTGGAGCCGGTCGGGACATATGGGGTCTTGATTTATACGCCCGGCGGGTACTGATTCAGAATGGAAACAAGGAACTGATTCCACAGTATCTGGGCTTTCTCAAGGGGGTTGTTGACACCGAGGATCTTCCCCTGAATATTTCCCGTGAAACTTTGCAGGAAAATATTGTTCTCCGTAAAATCAACCAGGTCATCACCAGACAGACTCTGGGCGATCTTGAAAAACTCGCCCGTGATAACGTTGAAAAATATAATCAATTCTGGCGTCTGCACGGCAATGTTTTCAAACTTGGCTATCAGGACTATACCAATCACGAAAAGGTGGCGTCGCTGTTACGTTTTAACTCTTCAACGCTTCCCAATGCCGAAGATCTGACAAGCCTAGCCGATTACATAGCCCGCGCTCCCGAGGATCAGAAAATTATCTGGTTCGTGACCGCGCCCAACAGGGAAGCTTGCAGACTGAATCCGCATATGGAAATTTTCCGCAAAAAGGGAATTGAGGTGCTCTACCTCTTTGAGCCCATTGACGAATTTGTTGTTGACGGGATTGGAAAATTTAAGGATTGGGAATTTCGTTCAGTGGAAACCGTCAAATCTTCCGATCTCGAAAAATTTGAAGACAAGGAAAAATCCGAAGAACAGGCCGCTCCCCTTTCTGAAGAAGATAACAAGACCTTTGATGAGCTTCTCGCCAGGATAAAGGAAATTCTGGGAGACAAGGTTAAAGAGGTCATTGTGTCACATCGTCTGGCAGATAGCCCCGCTGTTCTTGTTTCTCCGGATGGCGGCATGAGCTCTTCCATGGAGAAAATGTTCAAAATGCTGCAGCAGGATGATTCCATGCCTGTAAAGGTATTGGAAGTGAACAGGGACAATCCATTTATGCGCAGCCTTCTTGCCATCTTCAAGGCTGATCCAAAGGATCAGATTCTTGAGCAGCTGGTTATCAATCTTTTTGACGACTGTCTCCTCCAGGATGGCTACCTTAAGGATCCGCAGGCTTTTGCCAAACACAGCCTGACCCTTTTAACAGACGCCGCAAGATGGTACACCGAAATCCGTAAATTCTGACCCTCCAAAAGTTCCCGAATCCCCGGGATTCGGGAACTTTTCCAATATAATATATGAATCAGCTACAAAATTTTGCCGCTTTTTCCCCCATATTTTATTCCAGCGTAAAAGATTTTCCGGATTTTAGCCTGTCCCCTCCCCTGAATGAAAACGAACTGGTGTCTCTGGAAAAAAAGCTGGAATTCGCCCTTCCCTCAGAACTGAAGGAGCTTTTTAAAATAACTTCTTCTATCCGCATGAATGGCTTGATTCTGGACGCAAACCAATTGGGAACAATCCAGCTGCCCAATTCCCCCGCGCTGATCCTGGGCTATTTTTATCTTTATAACGCTGCGGATCGCCTTCTTCTTCTCCCAAACAACCCCGCCATCTTTTACCTGGAACAGTATAATGGCTCAATAACAAATCTCGCCGCGAATTTAAACGATTTCCTGGAAAAAACCCTACCCAGATATTTATAAATGACTCCGTTTAAACCACGTGTTGACTTTTTCTGGAGGATGACAACTTTTGTGAACAAAAGTTATCTACCCGCAAAGGGAACGCTGTATCCGTAAGCAGCAAACTACTAACGGCTACGCAGTCCCCCAGACCCCCTTTTTCAAAAAACTTTAATTTTTTAT
>CAYNKM010000079.1:0-7380 GCA_964397795.1 uncultured Desulfovibrio sp.
TGTGAACTTAATAAGAAGGAAGTAGAAAATGCTCTCTTCCAAACAGGATCTTATGGAAGAATTAACCCAGAAGAATTCTGAAGCCTGGAGAACATTCAGGATTATGGCGGAGCTGGTAACAGCTTTGGATGAAATGAATACTATCAGGGTAAATTGTATCTCCATATTTGGATCAGCCAGAAGCGCGCCTGAATCTTCCGAATATCGGGCGGCGGAAACTCTTGCCAGGCTTATGGTCAAGGCCGGCTATGGGGTTATTACGGGAGGCGGTCCTGGAGTAATGGAAGCGGCGAATAAAGGCGCATATGAAGAAGGCGGCGTGTCGGTAGGCCTTCATATCCGGCTGCCGCAAGAACAGCATTGTAACAAATATGTAAAAACGAGATGCAATTTTCACTATTTTTTTATTCGCAAATTCATATTTGTTAAATATGCCAAAGCTTATATTGTAATGCCGGGAGGGATGGGCACATTGGACGAATTGTCGGAAGCCTTTGTGCTTGCGCAGACAGGACGCTCCGGGCTTTTCCCAATAGTCCTGTTTGATTCCAGTTTCTGGAACGGACTTTTGGACTGGTTTAAAGATCAGATGGTCAAGAATAACTTTATAAATAAAGGTGAAATTTCAAGGCTTATCACCGTGTGCGATACGCCGGAAGAGGTGCTGCGATATATTAAAACAGTAGTGTAATCTATCGGGTATCGCAAAATGAGGCCTCCGGACTTCAGTTCCTATAGCGTAGAGGGTTCAATTCCCTGTTCGCCAGGCGCATGGTCATGGGAAGGTTTAATGAAAGAGGCCTTGATAGAAGCAAACAAGGCGCTTGAATCAGATGAAGTCCCGGTAGGAGCGATTATAGTCAATTCATGCGGACTTATTATTGCAAGAGCTCATAATTTAATGCGGGCGACCAATAATCCCTGCGCCCATGCGGAGATACTGGCTATTCAAAAAGCGTCCCAAAAATTATCGTCCGCCAATTTATCAGACTGTCTGATTATATCCTCTCTCGAACCCTGTCTGATGTGCGCCGGAGCCATTTCCCTGTCAAAAATGCGGGGAATAGTATTTGGCGCATGGGACTCCCTGTATGGCGCGATTTATTCCCAAAATGAATTTATAAATCTTCCTGTAAATTATAAATCCATCTGGAATTTGGGCGGCGTGTTATCATCCTGTTCGGAAAAGTTGTTGAAAAAATTCTTTAAATCCTTGAAAAATAAACAGTGTTAATTAAATAAGAGCCTTATCTTGAATGATTTTCCTGGGAGATTTTGGCTCCGGCTTCCACATCGCGGGTAATCCAGACATTGCCGCCAATAACTGCTCCCTTTCCTATGGTAACCCGGCCAAGGATTGTCGCCCCCGCATATACTATGACATTGTCTTCCAGTATGGGATGGCGGGGTATGCCTTTGGTCAGGGAACCATCCTCATTTTTGGGAAATGACAATGCACCAAGTGTGACGCCCTGATAAAGACGGCACGAATCGCCAATTATGCAGGTTTCCCCTATAACTACGCCTGTGCCATGATCGATAAAGAAGTCCCTGCCAATTTTTGCGCCGGGATGTATGTCAATTCCGGTTTTGGAATGTGACATTTCGGCGATTATCCTGGCGATTACAGGAGAATCGAGATTATATATCTCATGGGCAATGCGATGATGAAACATGGCTGTTATGGAAGGATAGCAGAATATTATTTCACCTGTAGAATGGGCAGCGGGATCTCCTTCATAAGCGGCGTTGACATCTCCCTCCAGCATTTCCCGAATCTTGGGCAGTTTTTCCATAAAAGCCAATGCCGCTTCGCGTCCCTTCTGATCGCACAGGGCGCAGGCTTCTTCAGAATCCCCGCAGTCAAAGCAGAAGCCGGCGACCAACTGCCTTGTTATTTTTCTGTATATGCTGTCCAGGTTGGCGGCCATATGAAAGCGCAGGCTTTCTCCAAGCTGCCCATGAAGGCCAAAATAACCCGGGAACATGGCCGCGCGAAGCCGCTGCATAATTTCTTCCATATCCACAAGGGAAGGAAGCTGGGCGGACTTGCCTGAACAAAGGGAGCCATTGAGAGATGAAGGCTTGCAGAGCTGGCTGCTTATTTCATCAAGAGAATTGGTCTCATCTTTTAAAAACCGCAAGGCCATCAGACCGTTCCCTGTCCATTTAATACTTTTCTTATTCCGGCAATTGCCTGACGTGTCCGGTGTTCATTTTCAATTAGAGCAAAGCGAACATATTCATCGCCATAGGAACCGAAGCCAAGGCCAGGAGAAACGGCGACATGAGCCTGAGTCAGAAGCAATTTGGAAAATTCAACCGAACCCATTTTACGAAATTCTTCGGGAATACGGGCCCAGACAAACATGGTTGCTTTGGGACTTTCTATATTCCATCCTATCCGGTTTAGTCCCTCTATCAATTTGTCCCTTCTTTCCCTGTATGTTTCCCGCACCTGGGTCACACAGGAATCATCCCCGTTCAGGGCCACAGTTGAAGCAATCTGAATGGGCTGAAAAATGCCATAATCCAGATAGCTTTTAATTCTGGCAAGGGCGTGAACCAGGCGGGGATTGCCAAGACAGAAGCCGACGCGCCAGCCCGGCATCGAATAGCTTTTGGAAAGGGTATAAAATTCAACTCCCACATCCTTTGCGCCTTCCGCCTGAAGAAAACTTGGCGCCTCATAGCCGTCAAATACGAGATCGGCGTAAGCCAGGTCGTGGATGACCCAGATTTCATTTTCTTTCGCAAACTGGACGACCTTGCGGAAAAAGTCCAGATCACATACTTCAGTTGTAGGATTATGCGGATAGCTTAAAAAAAGAAGTTTGGGTTTTGGCCAGGCATGCCGCATCGCTTCAGTCATATCCTCAAAAAAGTCCCTGCCCGGGCCTATGGGAATGCTGCGGACGTCCGCTCCGGCAATGATTGGGGCATATTTATGAATCGGATAGGTGGGATCTGGCGCAAGCACGACATCTCCGGGCTGAAGCATGGCCAGGCAGAGATGGGCCAGACCTTCCTTGGAGCCCATTGTCACTATGGCTTCGCTTTCGGGGTCCAGATCCACATCATAAAGGCATTTGTATCTGGAACACACCGCCTTGCGTAAATTGGGAATCCCTCTTGACAGGGAATAGCGGTGATTTACAGGTTTTTGCGAGGCTTCCACAAGTTTTTCCACAATGTGCGGAGGCGTGGGGAGATCTGGATTTCCCATGCTGAAGTCCACAATATCTATATTTTGCCGCCTCAGCTTCATTTTCAGATCTCCAACCACAGAGAACACATAAGGAGGAAGCCGTTGTATTCTTGAAAATTCTTCCATTTCATTTCCTTTTGGCTATGTTTAATCGAACTGTTGATATTTCTGGGGGATGACAACTTTTGTGAACAAAAGTTTTCTACCCGCAAGGGGTACGCCGCATCCCTAAGCCAGCATAGCTGGCAAGGGCTGCGCAGTCCCCCAGACCCCCTTTTTCAAAAAACTTTAATTTATAAGGCTTAATTCACTTTTTATGTACTTGAAAACATAAATTTTTATTTTTTTAAAAATATTTTGTCTTCATCAACAATTGGGTTGAACAGAGCGTTCCTTTTTTATTACAGAGTTGCCGTTTAATGATTATTCGAGCACGCGTTTATAATCTCTTCCAGCGTCATTTCCGGGTGAATATCTAGATGTGCCATTTTCTGAAAATCATCCGCACTGTCAATATCCAGCTTGATGTCCGGTCTTTGCAGCCATTTGGCCTCGGGATTAAATGTGGCGATTTTCCATTGATCGGAGTTATCCCAGATATAATTTAAACAATGCTCCCTTTGACTCGCGGTTGTGGCATGGTCATTTAAATATTCCAAAGTCTGGCGGGAGATAATTTCCGCTCCCAGTCCATCCGGCCAGAGATTTGAGCGGGGTATATGGTTATATGCGTAATCAACCCTGTTATTTTTATAGAATTGCACAAGCATGTCCACTGCTTCTGGAGAAACAAGGGGATTATCAGCACATACGCGCACTATAATATCCGCTTCGGCAGCCCTGGCAGCGATGCAAAATCTCTTGAGGACATCATTTTCCGAAGCCCTGACATGAACCATACCCTCTCTCCCAAGATGTTCGGAAAGTACGCTGTCAAGTGGCGTGTCGGGAATGGCAAAAATAATATCGTCAATCTCCCGCGCCCTTTTTAAACGCCTGGCTACCCAGTCAACAATCGGATAGCCACGTAAACAAAGGAGCGATTTCAGGGGAAGCCGGGTTGAGCCAAGACGCGCCTGCACTATCGCGACGACGCGGGGAAAAGTTTTTATCAAGTTTCCTCCGGTATTTCAAGCAGATCCTGAATAAGAGCCGTTACGCGGGCCTTGTTTCCCCTGAAATTCAGGGCATCCTGTCTGTGCCAGTAGCGGGCTCTCCTCTCCTGTTTGAGCATGGCTAAAAACATGTTGCGGATACGGCCATCGCTTATCTCATCCATTACGCCGGCGTAGGCAAAACCATTGGCAGGTCGGGCAAAGCGGTGGCGGGCTTCCCTTTCGTGAGTCGCAAGCACAATTCCGGGAACGCGCATATGCGCCAGTTCATAGACTGTACGGCCTGCAGAACAAATTGCCAAATCAGCTCCCTCCATCATGCGGCTCATTATATTTGTCGCCCAGGTAAAGGAAACAAGGGGATTCTGAAGCTCCCGCAATCGTTTTTCCAGGCTCTCCTTATGGAGATAGCCTGGTCCGGCCACAATGCGGATCGCTATTCCAAAGGCCCTGCAAATTGGTTCGACTATATTTAGAACCCTCAAGGTGGCATTATGCTGATCTGTTCCTCCAAAACTTATCAGAAGCACCCTTGCCTGCGGGCGCAAGGGGTTGCGGGCGGCATTTACGAATTCGTCCCGCAGACAGAAATAATCGGATCCACAGCGCCAGTTGGGAGCATTGCACGGAGCTTCATACAAGGCGTTTATAACAAGGTTCGCAAGACTTGCTCCAGATCCCTCGTCCTCAAAGTTGACACACCTGGCGCCAAAATTCATGATGGATTTAATATAGGAACTGTCGCTGTTCAGAAAATCATTAATAACCAAATCCGGATTCTGGGCTATAACTGTCTCCTCCAGGCTTTCCTCGCCCCGGCGCACTACCTGGTAATCCCGTCTGGCCACCTGTTCGACAGCCAGCTCGCTTTCCCGGGTGCAGACAAAAGTAATCCGATGGGCGCTTATTTCATGGGCGAGCATAAGAGCCCTGTAAACATGGCCCATTCCGATGGCTGGATAACCCGCCACAACAAAAACCACATGCCGCCTTTCCAGCAGTCTCTCACAAATCCACCAGTCCTGATAGTCCCGTATTTCAAGGGATCGCTCATTTAATAAAAAAGGAAGGCTTTTGCCCTGTTTTTTATGCAGGGAGGCAAGATTCAGTATGTTCAGAGCCTTGCTTTCCACAAGGCTTTTGTCGGTATTTTCCACTGAAAGATCTTCAAGAATATTTTCCCTGGGCTGCCAAATTCTCTGGCGCAGTTCTTTTACTGTTATCAGACTGTCCGCGCTTTCGCTGATATGAGTTTTCCAGGCATTCTCCACATCCGCCCAGCTTATAAGCGGCGATGCGGGGTCGAGAATAAGGCAATGTTTGTAAAAGGGAGTCAGATCCTCAAGGATTCCAGGCGCCACAGTATAATTTTCAGCGGCTGCGGAAGGGGGCAGGCAGCCAATGCCGGATCTTTCACAAATAAGGGAAATCTCCTCATTATCCGTCAGAACGAAAATATCCTCCTCTGCAGCGCAGGCTTTCGCCGTGTCAAGAACACGGTCAATAAGCGTGCGCCCCGCCAGCTTTTTTAATAAAAAATCGGGTATAAGCGGGTTTTTTTTAAATGCCGGTATGAGAATGCAGCGTTCTTTCAAACTTCTTGCCATACAGTCAGGAGCAAAAAGACGGATTGACGTCTAAACCCGCCGGGTAAGCCTGATTATCAGGATATTTCCCTCATGACATCCCGTATTGAAGAAATCATATAATCCAGCTCATTGTCACTCATCCAGTGCTGGAAAGGAAAACTCACCATATTGTCAAAAAAATTGTCGGCATTGGGGCAGTTCGCCTGTCCGTAACCAAGCTTGCGGTAAAAATCATAGCGATTTAGCGGCAGATATTGCACAACACATTTTATGCCTTTGTCGTCAAACATGCGCCTTATGAATTTGTCCCGCTTTTTTGGGCCGGAAGTCATGCGCGCGGCAAGCAGATGATAGTTATGGCGTCTGTTGGGGACGCGATGAAATTCCAGCTCTTCAATATCTGCCAGACTGTCTATAAGTTTTATGGCCCTGTCGCGCTTTTCATCATTTATGCTGTCAATCCTCTCCAGCATCTTTGCCCCCAGGGCGCATTCAATTTCTCCAAGGCTGTAATTTGAAGGCATCAGAATAGTGTCGTCCAGCATGGGAAGATCCACATTGCCCATAGCGGGTTTCCAGTAGTCCTGTCTTTCGCCAGGGTAAGGGCAATGGCCGTTATGCCTCAGCATTGGGACAAGTCTGGCAAGATCCGGATCTTTTACATATAACATCCCTCCTTCTCCAAGAGTTGTTAAATTCTTGTGAGAGTGGAAGGAAAAAATGCTCATATCGCCAAACGCGCCCGCCATGATTCCGTCCAGCTCGGATCCGATTGACTGGGCGGCGTCTTCTATACAGATGAGATTGTGATCCTTGCAATAATCCCTTATGGCGGGCATGTCCGCAACATATCCATATAAGTGAACAACAACCACGGCCCTGCTTTTTGGGCTTATGACCCGGTCGATATTCTCTGGTCCAATGACTCTGGTTTTAAGATCAATATCCGCCCACACTGGCTTCGCTCCATGTTTAATGTAGGGATAAGCGGAAGCCGTAAAGGTATGGGAGGGAATAATTACTTCATCTCCAGGTTTAAAATCGCAGAGCTGGGCAGACATTTCCAGAGCGGCGCAGCCGTTCATTACCGCGAAGACATTTTCCCGGGGAACTCCCTGATATTGCCCAAAACGCGTTTCAAATTCGGCCAGATGCGCGCCCTGGGTTAGCGTTTCCGAATTACGCATTACATCCGCCACAAGCGCTATTTCTTCTTCGGTATAACGTATGGAACGCCCGCTAAAATTAATATTCATTCTTTCCTCTTGAAATGGGTTCAGGAAGTTGCAAAAGATATTCAAATATTTACGGATATCCTTCATAATAATGAGACCAGGCAATGCAAGCAGTCAATATATCTATATGCTGTCCTTCCACCCTGAAAAACCCCTGCCCTTAAAAATTAAATGGCTATGTTTAAACCATGTGTTGATTTTTCTGGGGGATGACAACTTTTCCCCGCAAGGGG
>CAYNKM010000080.1:0-7360 GCA_964397795.1 uncultured Desulfovibrio sp.
TATTATAAATAAGTTCGCTTTATCACTTTGTCAAGAGAAATTTTTTTATTTTTTTTCAATTTCCCTTTTCATCAGAGCGGACTATATAAATAAGTCCGTTTTACATTCTGTCAAGACCACGTTCGCATTTTTTATGACTTTTATGGAATCGGCTTTTCAGAAGCGCGGATATTATAAATAAGTCCTGTATCCAACTTGTCAAGGAAAAATTTTATTTTTTTCAAAAATTTTATCCCATTCAACGAGCGGACTATATAAATAAGTCCGTTTCACATTCTGTCAAGACCGCATTCGCATTTTTTATAACTTTTATGGAATCGGCTTTTCAGAAGCGCGGATATTATAAATAAGTCCGGTATCCAGCTTGTCAAGGAAAAATTTTATTTTTTCAAAAATTTATCCCTTTCAACGAGTGGACTATATAAATAAGCCCGTTTCCCTGCATGTCAAGGTTTTTTCTCAATTTCTAGAAAAATTCCTTTTCAGACAGGCGGAGATTATAAATAAGCCTGATTGGGAATCTGTCAATAAATTTTTATGATTGGAAAATAAAAGTTCAAAAATATTTTTACCAGGGAATCAGCTTTGAAATATCTTATATGGCAGCATGAATTAAGGCTGTAAAAGGTTATTTTTTAAATTACAGGTCGCTTTGCACATCTTTGGCAAGCAGAGCGTTTAATTTTTGCAGAACGTCTTGGGGATCTTCTCCCCTTTTTATGACCATCTCCTCAAGATTATCTACCGCATCACAGGATCTAATATAAATGGGGGTCAGATCCTTATAAAAGTAATCTCCGTGTCTTGCCAGGAGACATAAAGCTTGCAAGCCTGGATTGATAAGGTTGGGGATATAAATTGGCCCAGAATGATTTTTCATTTCCATATTTTCATAAGGAACCTTAAAAATCTGGGGAAATTTTTTAAGGGCGCT
This sequence comes from uncultured Desulfovibrio sp., assembly GCA_964397795.1. GTDB lineage: Bacteria > Desulfobacterota > Desulfovibrionia > Desulfovibrionales > Desulfovibrionaceae > Desulfovibrio. The sequence continues at coordinate 935 of CAYNKM010000080.1, forward strand.
GCCGCAGACGTGGCAGGAGAGTTGGGAAATAATATCCAATGCTTCGCCTGGGGGTAAAAGCTTTATATCTGATACTGGTTGGGCGGGAATTTGCGGACCGTAGGAAATAAATTGTCTGAAGTGTAGCAGATCCTTACGGGCATAGGTCAAGACAAAAATATTTTCTCCATAGGCAAGACCTCTTCTTATTGCCGCGCTGCTTGCCAGGGCCTGCAGGTAATCAAGACTGGCCAGCCGCGCATTGCCTACCCTGCGGAATGCGGATGCAGTGGAAAGAACAAGACGTATTCCGGTAAAAGATCCTGGTCCGCAAATACATGCAATGCGTCTAAATTGTCTGGGAGAGATTTGAAGCGCATCAAAGATATTTTTCAGAGCCGGTGCTAGAGTTTCCGTCGCCCGTTTGGGAGCAAACCATTCCTGAAAACACAATGGTTTTTCATCGTCGGTTATGGCGATTTGTAAAACATCCTCACAGGCATTCAGGATTAATTCAAGTCCTGTTGACCAGTTATTCATTATTTCAGCAATCTCCATACGTCATTAAAGGTAGCAAGAATCATTAGACCGATAAGAAGAACGAGTCCGACACGAGTCGCATATTCCTGCGCTTTTACTGGCAAGGGATGTCTGAAAATCATTTCATAGATACAAAAGACAATTTGTCCGCCATCAAGGACAGGTATGGGTAGAAGATTAAGAATGCCCAGATTTACGCTAATGAGGGCTGTAAGGGCCAGGAGGCCGGCAATTCCCTGATGGGCTTGTTCTCCTACAAGCTGCATTATCATAATGGGTCCACCCACCTGATCCAGCGGAACAACCCTTTGCGACAGTTTAACAAAACTTTCCCATGTCAGGGTAACCATATTCCAGGTTTGCTTTGCTCCGGAAATGGCGGCTTCCCAGAAAGGCTCGGTTTTTGTGGTTACAGCATTACCTGCCCTGACTCCAATAAGCCAGGCTGTTTCATCCTCGCCAAAAATTGTTTTTCGGGTTGACTGTTCCGCTTGTAGCTCCAGGTGCAAAATTTCTCCGCTTGTGCTTTCCCTTATATTACCGTCATTATCAACTTCTTCATTGGGACGGAAAATTTCAATTTGCATTGGTTTGCCAGCGCTTTTTCCAATCTGTTCAGACATTTCGTGCCAGCTGTTTATTTTTACTCCATCGATATTTTCTATTTTATCGCCTGGCTTGATGCCAGCCTTATAGGCTGGACTATCAGTTTGAACGCCACCGATGACAGGCTGAAGGATGGGCGTTCCCCAGCCAAAAGCGAGAATCCAGCAGAGAAACCAGGCCAGGAGAATATTTGAAATTGGTCCAGAGGCTATGACAAGCAGTCTTTGCCAGGCTGGACGATGAGCGAAGCTTTCCTGCATTGTAAAACCTTCAGGAAGATCAGCAGCGTCGCTTTCTCCGACAAGGGCCACATAACCGCCCAAAGGAATCAGGGAAAGAGCATATTCGGTTTTATTTTTTTTATATTTTAAAATTTTTGGTCCAAAACCAAGCGAAAAAGTGGAAACGCCCATACCAAAAATTCGCGCAATCAAAAAATGTCCCAGTTCATGGAAGAAGATTAATCCGCCCAGAACAACGACAATAGCCAAAATAGTTATTAACACTCTTTCTCCAAAAGCTGGTTTTTAAAGTGAGGATTATAATTTAAATAAATATAGGTATATAAGGTCTTAAATATAAATATATTAAAATAATGGTTAGGGTTAAACTGATTTTTTTTCTTTTTTAGCCCAGGAATCGCGCAAAGTTACCGTACGGTTAAACACGGGACAAGCCGGCGTGCTGTCAGGATCTTTACAGAAATATGCAAGGCGTTCAAATTGCACAGTTTGTCCAGGTTCAAGATCGGAAAGGGCAGGCTCAAGCCAGCCTTTAACGACTTTTAAAGAATCTGGATTTATATTATCCAGAAAGGTTTTTCCTTCTTCAACAATATCGGGATTGGCTTTTAGAAAGAGTTTGTCAAAAAGTCGCACTTCAGCTGGCTGGGAATGTTTTGCGGAAACCCAGTGCAGGGTCCCTTTCACTTTTCTGCCGTCCGGGCTTTGTCCGCCCCGGCTTTGAGGATCATAAGTACATCTTAATTCAAGCAGATTACCATTGGTATCATATACGGCTTCTTTTAATGTTATAAGATAAGCGTAGCGGAGGCGAACTTCAGATCCAGGATAGAGTCGATGAAATTTTGGAGGGGGGTTTAATCTGAAATCATCCCTTTCAATATATAATTCCCGGGAAAAGGGTACTTTTCTTGAACCCATTGAAGAATCTTCCGGATACCAGGGCATATCAAATTCCTCAATTTTATCTTCAGGATAATTTTCAATTATCACTTTTATTGGGTCAAGCACAGCCATGGCGCGGGGAGCGGAGGAATTAAGGCTTTCCCTTATACAATATTCAAACATATCATATTCAACAGTGGAATCAGCGCGGGAAAGGCCAATACGGTTGATAAATTCCCTGATTGCCTCTGGCGGAACGCCCCGTCTGCGCAGGCCGCTTAAAGTTGGAAGCCTGGGATCATCCCAACCGGAAACATGGCCTTCGTTGACGAGCTGGATCAGTTTTCTTTTGGACAGGACGGTATTTGTTAAATTCAGGCGGGCGAATTCTATCTGCTGGGGGTGATAAATACCCAGGGTATCCAGAATCCAGTCATATAATTCTCTGTTATTGACAAATTCAAGTGTACAGAGCGAGTGGGTGATACCTTCGATGGAATCGGAAATGCAATGAGCATAGTCATACATGGGGTATATATGCCATTTATTTCCGGTTCTGTGATGTTCCGCATGTTTAATCCGGTAAAGGGTGGGGTCGCGCATTACAGGATTTGGGGAAGCCATATCTATTTTGGCGCGGAGAACATGGGATGCTTCCGGAAATTCGCCAGCAGCCATTTTGTTAAAGAGATCAAGGTTTTCCTCGATGCTTCTGTTTCGCCAGGGGCTTTCCCTGCCTGGCTCGGTCAATGTTCCCCTGTATTCCTTTATCTGTTCGGGGCTTAAATCATCCACATAGGCTTTTCCCATCCGGATAAGATCTTCGGCATAGGCATATAATTTGTCAAAATAATCTGAAGCATAATATTCTCTGTCTTCCCAGTGGCCTCCCAGCCATTTAACATCTTCCCTTATGGCGTTCACATAGGAAATATCCTCTTTTACCGGATTGGTATCATCGAACCTCAGGTTGCAAAGACCTGAAAATTCATCCGCGACGCCAAAGTTCAGGCATATGGATTTGGCATGGCCAAGATGGAGAAAGCCATTGGGTTCCGGAGGGAAGCGAGTATGCACTTTTGAATCATAGCGTGAGGACGCATTGTCTTCCTTGATTTGAGCGCGGATAAAGTCTGTGCCGATTGTTTCAGTTGTCATAAATTACCCATATTTGAAATCAGAATATTAAGCGAAAGGTTTTAATAAAAGCAAATCTTTTTAGAAAATATAAGGGGATTTTTATATTTGTCAGGATTGGAAAACAATCATAAAAAATTATAAATGATCTTTGAAGAAATCCTAATGACCCGTTATTCCATATTTTCGCAATTTATATTGTAAAAGACTTTTGGAAATCCCCAGATAGTCTGCCGCCTTGACCTGAACCAAATCAGCCCTGACAAGAGCCCTACGGATTAGCGCGGCTTCAATTTTTTCAAGCGTATCCGCAAGATCCAGTTGTACCGGCAATAAATCCACCGCGCTTTTGAACTGGGCTTCCTCATCCCTGATCTCGGCGGGTAAATCGGATACGTCAATTACCGGGTCAGGAACCAGGACGAGGCAGCTTTCCACAACATTCTCAAGTTGACGAATATTGCCAGGCCATTCATAGCCGGCCAGATAGTTCAGCGCGGCAGCCGAAAAGGTTTTGGGCGGCATTGAGTTTTCAGCAAGAAATTTTTCAACAAAGTGGGCGACAAGCAGAGGGATATCTTCCCGTCTTTCCCTTAAGGGAGGAATTGGAATTTGTACAACATTCAGGCGGTAATACAAATCGCCCCGAAAATTCCTGTTTTCGACAAGTTCTGCCAGATTTTTATTACTCGCGGCTATAATTCGTACATCGACCTCTATTTCCTCAGATCCTCCGACTCTTTCAAACTTTCTTTCCTGAAGGACTTTTAATAATTTGACCTGAAGATCTGGAGTCAATTCAGTAATTTCATCCAGAAAGAGAGTCCCTCCGTCAGCCTGCTCCAGGCGCCCCCTGCGCATGGCAATAGCTCCGGCAAAAGAGTCCTTTTCATGACCAAAAAGTTCGCTCTCCAGTTGGGCTGGATTAAGAGCCTGGCAATTCAGGGCTATAAACGGCTTATCCTTGCGGGGGGAAGCATAATGAATGGCCTTGGCAAGCAATTTCTTGCCAGTACCGGATTCCCCATTCAGCAGTACGGAAGTCCGGCTGGGAGCCACTTTCTCGATCATGAGCAGAATATCCTTAATAGCTTTGCTTCTGCCCACTATCTGATGGATTCCATAACGGTTTTCCATCGCTTCCCTTAATAACCTGTATTCTCTATGGGTGCGCGACAATTCCACCGCGTTATGTATGGAAAGGAGAAGCTCATCATTGGAAAATGGTTTTGTGATATAATCAAAAGCTCCATATTTCATGACATCCACGGCGCTTTCTATTGTTCCAAAAGCTGTCATGATAAGGACAGGAATATAAGGCCATTCCCGTTTAACTCTTTTTAAGACTTCTTCACCGCTTACTTTGGGCATTTTCATATCGGTCACAATCACGTCAACTTCACTTTCATCCAGGAAAGTAAGCGCGGTTTCAGGATCATTAATAGCGGTAACCGTATATCCCTCATCTTCAAGCAGCGTTTGCAGGACAAGAAGATAATTCTTTTCATCGTCAATAATCAGAATATGGGCTTTTTCACTCATTAGGAACTTTCCTGACATTTTGGGGCACAAGGCAGGGTTACCCGAACAATTGCTCCCCCAGTTTTTCCATTGAGAAGTTCAATATGGCCTTCATGTCCTGAAATGATTGATTTTACAATTGGCAATCCCAGACCAGTGCCTCTGTCTTTTGTTGTAAAAAAAGGGTCAAGCAGATTCTTTATTTTGTCCTCCGGAAAACCAGGTCCTGAATCGGCAAAATGCAGAATAATAATTTCCCCTTCCTCCGAACTATTTTTCTTTCCAGAAATGCTTATAACTCCAGAATGCTCCATGGCCTGTTGAGCATTGACAAGAATATTGTAAAATGCCCTGTAGAGCAAATCCTTATCCCCAGATACCTCAATATCTGGAGAAACATCATTTTTAATCTGGATGTCATGTTTTTGAAATTCTCCCTCCAGAAAAGCAGCCGCATGATCAAGAATTTGTTTTATATTCACTCTGTCTTTGCGAGGCTGTCTTGGTCTGGCATAATCCAGAAAATCGTTGACTGTCTGGGAGAGGCGGACAGATTCATCATAAATTGCCCCAAGGATTCTGTTTGTTCCCTTATCGGCTGAAGAATTGCGTTTTTGAAGCAGTTCCGCGCTTGATCTGATGATTCCCAACGGATTTCTTATTTCATGGGCAATGCTGGCAACGACCCTTCCCATACTTACCAGTTTTTCATTGCTATGAATTTCATCCTCAAGTTTCTGGTTATGATGAATTCTTTCAGCCAGAATTCTTTCCGCCCTTTGTATAAGCAGCAGGAGGAGTCCAAAGAGGATGACGGAAGATAAAAGGCACATTATCACTATTATTCCCTGAAAGGCCAATACACGTTCATAATCATCAGTAATATCCTGAGTGAGTTCCAAAGCCCCCATTACGGGCGCGGTTTGGCCTGGTTGCAGTGGCTCGCCCCGTAAGGGATAAAGAACGCGTAGCATGAATGTTCCATGTTCAAGGGGGACATGAAACCAGGCTTGCCAGGGTGGAATACTGGAGATTATTTCTGATTTGGGAACGGAGCCTTCCAAAATATCCCCTAAAAATTCCGGTGCAAGATTTACTTTTCCCAATTCATCTTTTTGAGTCGAGTAGGCGACCAAATGTGAAAAATCAAAAATGCGCAGTTTTTCAACTGGCAAGCCTTCAATAACAGATTTGACAACTGAATCAAGGCGTTCAAATTGAGCGGGCTCTCTTAATGCAATGCGCCCGCCTGCAAGAATGGTGGGGACGGCGAAGCGGCGAAATATCTGGCTGTTTAAATTTTCCACCAGAAGGCGCGTGAAATCTTCCTGCCTTTTCAGGAGAGTCTCACGCACCGAACTGGCAATAAAAAAGGAAAGTCCCAGACTTGTTAATAAAATAAATAATAAAGAGAGCCAGGACAAGGTACGGGCATAAGTTAAGGGGAGAGATTTCTGAAATTCCCTGGGTGGGGATGCTTCAGAAGAATTATTGCCCTGACTCATTTATTGCCTCA
>CAYNKM010000081.1:0-7359 GCA_964397795.1 uncultured Desulfovibrio sp.
TTTTCCAGTAACTGCCAGTAGTTTTGTATGGGTGGCAAAGCGATCAAAAATGGTAATAACTTTTCCGTCACCCTGGATATGTAAGGTTTAAGAAAATCCAGATTTTCCTCATTCAGCAGAGGGATTCCTTTCCCTGCCTTTTCCTGCCGGAATTCCGGCGCGCTTATATTATTGCTCAGAAAATCCTTGACCAGCTCCTTAACAAGGCTATTCCTTGCTTCCAGAAGCGGTTTGAAAAGATTAAGGAGAGACTCCATAAAGGGTCTGCGTCTTTTTATAAAATCAATGGACGCGGCGACATCCAGGCTGTAATCTTTCATGCTTTATCCGGCCTGAACATTCCCAGATCAGGCGAATGACGCAAATTCATAATAATATTTTTTATTTTCAGCCAGAAGGAAAATCACGTTCACATCATCCATATCGCAAAGATAGGCGTCAGGGTTGGTTTCCTTGACATAGGCAAGACGCTTTTTGGCCAGATCGACCATTTCTTCACGGCTTCCATAAGCCATGCAGCCTGTGCCGCAAGTGTGTACGCAAACAGGAATACGGCCTGCCTTGACCCGATCGAAACACATATCACATTTAATGAGCAGCCTTGTTTCCGGATCAAGGCGGGGGATATTATAAGGACAGGCGTCAATTACCGCCTGGGCGTCCTGGGGAGACAGGAGAGCGGTTTTATCCGTATAGAGAACTATTCCTGTTTCTTCGTCCTGGATAATGGCTCCCGAAACCACCTGGTCCGCCACATATTTGCAGATAGGCCAGCGGCAATGGCGGCATTGATCGGGAAAGAAATTCCAGACAACCTTGCCGTTACTGTCTTCGTGTTCATTAAAGCGGACAAGTTTCAGATTATAGGGATTCAAGTCTGGCGGATTCTGGTGCGTGCCTACCTGATATGTATGATTTGCCCGCAAGTTATGCCATTCCTTGCAGCCTACCTGGCAACCGCGGCAGGCCGTACAGCGGGTGGTATCTACCAATATTGCCCTGGGCATATTGTTCTCCCATATGCTTTTTGATTAAATAAGGTAACAAGACCGCATGACATTTACCCAAAAAAGGCAAACGTCATGCGGGTCAGGTTTATTTCCACCATTCAGGTCTGTCTATTTCCGTAAGATTGTCACACTTGCTTACGTTTACGCAACAGGCCTTGAGTTCGGGAATGGATGTATTGGGATCGCAGGCTGTCAGAGTAAGGCGATTGGTAGAATCCCCGCACTTTGGTGTTGTCCAGCCCCAGGCAAAGGTCATTCCAACAGGATGCACGGTTTTGCCCATAACCTGAAGCGGGCGCATACGCACGGTAACCATCGCTATTGCTTGCACCTTGCCGCGGATACTTTCTATAAGTACGCCATCTCCGTTTTTGATTCCTTTTTCCTCTGCCAGCTGGTGACTCATCTCGATATAAAGCTGTGGTTCAGCTTCGAGAAGATCCGGAACATGCCGCGTTTCTCCGCCGCCGCACCAATGCTCTGTAACTCCATAAGTGGTAAGAACAATGGGATATCGCGGATCGGCAGGCAGGGCTATCCTGTTCATGTCTTCTGTAAAGAACTTGTACACGGGGCTTCTGAGCTGGCTGGAGAATGGCTGGCTTCTAACGGGAGTCTCCACCGGTTCATAGTGTTCCGGCAAAGGCCCGTCCTTAAGAGTGACGCCATATAACTGGCCACAACCATTCTTGGTCATGATAAAGGGCAATTTGCCTCCGGGTTCGGCCAGGGGCGGCCAGGGGCCATCCGGCACATCTCCAACCCATTTGCCGCCATCCCAGACGATAACAGGCTTTTCGGTACTGAAAGGCTGCCCCTGCAGGTTAACAGACGCGCGATTATAGAGAATACGTCTGTTAGCCGGCCAGCACCATGACCAGTTGGGATAAAGGCCAATCCTTGCCTGCATGGGCGTCTGTTCCGGATTGCGGCGTTTTGCCTTGTTGCCTTCTTCCTCTGTATAGCTTCCCGTATAGATCCAGCACAGGGAAGAGGTTGTGCCGTCGTCCTTAAGAGCGGAAAATGCTGGAACAAGCTGTCCTGCCTTATAGAGCTTGTCTCCGACTTTTGTATCCTTAAGGAAAAAGCCATTAATGCGTCTGGCCCATTCCTCCGGATCATATTTGTCGCACCAGTTCAGGTTGAGAAGAGGATCGGGAAAAACTCCGCCCTCTTTCGCGTACATGTCCCGCACCTTATTGATCATGGGCACAAAAATATCAGCAAAATTGCGCGCCTCGCCTTGAGGCTCCACGGCCTTGTCAAACCAGAGAACCCAGCGGCCGCTGTTGCTGATACTACCCGCTTTTTCTATACGATGGGCGCAGGGAAGCAGAAAGACTTCAGTTTTGATGCTTTTGGGATCAGCTCCCGGGCGACGCCAGTTATCGGTTGTTTCCGAATGATGAAGCTCGCCGCAAACCAGCCAGTCCAGTTTATCCAGCGCGACGCGCATCTTGTTGACATCGGGGAAAGAACTCATGGGATTTACGCCAAATATAATCCCGCCCTGCATCTGATCGTGATTCATTTTATCCATTATGACCAGATACGAGTAATCTCCATTATCTTCACATTTGGGCAAATAACCATAACAGAAATCATTTTCCGGCACTGCGGCATTGCCAAACCAGCCCTTGAGAAGACTGGCGAAGTATATTGGTCGGTGATTCCACCAGTTGGCGCTTTCGGGCACAACGGTAACGGGGGTGTTATCCTTGTTGAATTGTGCCAGAGTTTGCCATTTTGCGCGGGGCACAGCTATATATCCGGGCAGGGTATCGTACAGGAGGGCATGGTCTGTCGAGCCCTGGACATTGGGTTCGCCGCGCAAGGCGTTAATGCCGCCACCGGCCATGCCAATGTTGCCCAGTAAGAGCTGAATGAGGGCGGATGCGCGGATATTTTGGCAGCCTACGGTATGCTGGGTCCAGCCGAGGGCATAAAGCATTGTTCCCGCCTTGTCCGGCTTGCCGGTCGCGCAGAATATGCGATAGACGCGCAGCAGTGAATCCACAGGAACACCTGTAGTTTCGGACACCTTGTCCAGCGTATATCTGGAATAATGTTTTTTGAGCAGATTGAATACGCAGCGCTCATTGCTGAGGGTCATGTCCCGTACGGGACCGCCATCCGGCCCTTCGGCAAAGGCCCAGGTATCACGATTATAAGTCCGTGTGTGGGGATCATAGCCGCTAAAAAGACCGTCATTAAAAGAATAATTATCGCCTACAATAAAGGAGGCATTGGTGTAATTAAGAACATAATCCTTGAAATAGCTTTCTGTTTCCAGAATATAGTTGATCATTCCGCCCAGGAACGCGATGTCGGTGCCGGATCTGATAGGCACATGGAAATCGCTTCTGGCGGATGTGCGGGAGAATTTGGGATCTACGTGAATAATACACGCGCCATTAACCTTGGCTTCCATAACCCATTTGAAGCAGATGGGGTGATGTTCTGCAGCATTACTGCCCATTATAAGCACTACATCGGCATTTTTAATGTCGATCCAGTGATTTGTCATTGCGCCGCGTCCGAACGACTCTGCCAGAGCCGCAACAGTGGGGCTGTGTCAGGTACGTGCCTGGTGGTCCATATAAACGACCCCCAGGCTGCGCAGACCCTGATGTATTACCGCGCATTCTTCGTTTGAGGCATGGGACGTGCCCATCATGAATATATTTTCCAGACGGTTAACTGTCTGTCCCTTGTCATTTTTTACAACAAAATTCTTGTCGCGCGCGTCTTTTATACGGCGGCAAATCTGATCCAGCGTCCAGTCCCAATCCTTTTCTTCCCATTTATCGCTATAGGGAGCGCGGTAAAGGGGCTTTTCGAGTCTGGGTTTTCCAGTGTACATGCTTAAAAGACCAGCTCCCTTGGCGCAGAGAGCCCCGCGGGTGACAGGAAAATCGGGATCTCCTTCCAGAGCCAGAAGTTGGCCGTCCCGTACATAGGCAATAACCTGGCAGCAGACAGCGCAATAGGGACAGATGGAAATTACTTCCTTTGCTCCTTCGATATTCAGGCCATGTACATATGCATAGGCTTCTTCAAGATTAATGCCCAGCTGGCCGAGCGTCAGGCAGACCGCTGAAGCGCCGGCCATTTTAAGGAAATTTCGTCTGGAACATTTCATTTTATTTTCTCCATAAAGGTATATATGCTATTATCAAACTTAACAGGGTGATAGAAATGTGTCAATAAGGGTGAAAAATTTTTTAATGAACTCTACAACAGCGGAAGACTTTACCAAAACGATTAACCTGTTTCAAAATGGATAAAAAATGAAATTACTGGAAAAAGCCCGGGCTGCCGGTTGAGCTGCCAAACTCGCTCCAGGGGTCCTGGACAGAATTTTAAGTAAATTGGACAAACCCGGATCATGCAGTCTGGAAAAAAGGCTTCTGGCTGGACAGGCATATAATGAAGACGCGGCCGTACTGAGCATTCCCCCAGGCAAGGCGCTGGTTCAGACTACAGATGTGCTGGCGCCTATTGTCAATGAGGCCAGAAGTTTTGGCCGGATTGCCGCCGCGAATGCCTTGTCGGACGTTTATGCAATGGGCGGCCAACCCTGGTGCGCCATGTGTCTAGGCTTTTTTCCTTCCTGCCTAGCCGAGGACGCCGCTGACGATACCCTTGTAAATATTATGAAAGGCGCGCTGGAAGCCATGACGGAAGCTGGCGCGGTTCTGGCTGGCGGTCACACCGTGCAGGATGAAGAGCTAAAATTCGGTCTGGCTGTCAGCGGGATAATCGATCCTGATAAAATTGCCCGTAATGACAGTCTTGTACCCGGTCAGGTTCTGCTTCTGACCAAACCTTTGGGCGTGGGTATCCTGGCTACAGCCATCAAGGCCAATTGGGATTATTCTGAAGAAAGTGAGGCGGAAATAACTTACTGGTGTGGAAAGCTCAACAAGGGCGGGGCGGAAGTGATTCAGAAACTTGGCCTTAAGGCTGCCACAGACATAACAGGCTTTGGGCTGGGCGGCCATGCCGTGGAAATGGCCCGCGCTTCACAGGTATGTATTGAGCTTGACGCCTCCCGTCTGCCCCTGCTTCCGCATGTCCTGGAATTCGCGCAAGATGGACTAATCCCGGCCGGAACACATTCCAACCAGAGTTTTTTTGGCACAGGGGCGCTTTGGCCTGAAAATATGGATAAATCCCTTTTAAGTATAATCTTTGACGCCCAGACTTCAGGAGGACTCTTGCTGGCCCTTGAGGAGGATCAGGTTGGAGAAGCAGTAGAGATACTGTCAAATCATAATGATCTTGCAGTTGAAATTGGACGCGTAAACAAGTCCAGGGAAGATGGCAAGGAATTGCTGATTACCAGCTAATCCCTTTTAATGGCTTGGGTAATGACAGTGGCTATCGCGTGGTAATCCTTGCGGTCCAGGGTTCTGGGATCGATACGGAAGGCGTCATTTTCCAGACGTCCTATAAGGGGAGGATTCCCTTTCAGAAGACGCATACGCAGTTCCTGCGCGCTGATATTGGCGGGATAGAGACAGACAAGACTGGTTGGCAAATCACATTCGGGGTAAGCCCCGCCGCCGATGCGGGAGGTATCTTTTTCCACCTTGACAGTACAGTCAATGCCCGCAGAAGAAAAGGAACGGCGGAGCAGGTTGGCCAGGGAGCGGGCTTTCCTGGCCAGGCTTTCCCGTGTCATAAGCATCATTTTGGCGGTAGGAACAGACTCTATAGCCTGTTTGGGATCAAGATAAAGTCTTAATGTGGCTTCAAGAGCCGCCAGATTAAGTTTTCCGCAGCGCAATGCGCGGACAAGGGGATTTTTCTTGAAACGCTCGATCAGGCTGGACTTGCCGGCAATTATTCCAGCCTGGGGACCTCCCAGGGCCTTATCCCCCGAAAAACAGACACAATCAGCCCCCGCGTTCAGGATTTCCCTTACTGTTGGTTCCCCGGGTAGTCCATATTCGGAAAAATCGAGTAAATTTCCGCTCCCCAGATCAAAAATGAGGGGAAGGCCATGTTCATGTGCCAGATTGGCCAGATCTTTCAAATCGACAGATTTATGAAAACCGGTAATCCTGAAATTTGAGGCATGCACGCGCATTATCGCCCTGCTTTTTTCATTAATGGCGTCGCGGTAATCTTCAAGATGTGTCCGGTTTGTTGTGCCTACTTCCTTCAGGACGGTTCCACTTTTCAACATTATGTCAGGGATGCGGAAACTACCGCCAATTTCCACAAGCTCTCCGCGGGAAACAATGGTTTCGCCTCCCTGGCAAAGCGTATCCAGAACAAGAAGAACCGCCGCGGCGTTGTTATTGACAATCAGGGAATCTTCCGCTCCCGTAAGCTTATGCACAAGTTCGCGGGTGAGGTCGTGACGGCTTCCTCTCTCTCCGCTTTCCAGATCCATTTCCAGGCTGCAATATGACCTGGCTATCTCACAAACCGCTTCGCTCGCCTCTTTTGCAAGGACTGAACGTCCCAGATTGGTATGAATTATTACCCCTGTTCCATTGATAAGAGGCTTTAAATTGGGCTTGAGAGCCTTGCGGACAAACTTGAGCAAATACGGCAAATCTCTTTCCAGATCGGGTTTTTCAGTACATTTTCCCTTTCTGATTTCCTCCCTTTTTTTGTCCCACCAGGAATTTGCGAGACTGTTCAATAATGCGGGAGGCGCGTCTTTTAAATCAGGATCAGCCTTAAGCAGGGCCTTTATACATTTATCAATGGAAGGAATAGCCCGGAATAATTCCCACATTTTTTAAGGCCTGATAACCTTGTCAGCCAGGGACAGGCTGGTGATGACATCCATCATGTTTGTCGTTTCACCTACCTGCTTTTTCTCAAGCAAGCCATAATGGGTAAGACATGTTCCGCATACCAGAATATCCACTCCAGCTTTTTCCAGATTCTTGAGCGCTTCCAGGGCGTCGTCTTCAGCCGCGCTTAATTTGACAGCGCCATTCAGCAGTATGATCCGCCAAAGCGAGCAGCCCAATTCTGAAATATTTTTTAGAAACATGTTCATTAATTTGGCGCCAAGCTCATCATCGCCCCGACCGATTCCTTCAGTCGTTAAAAGTACCAAAGTTTTACCGGCGTGTGTCTCCGGTTCCACAATGCATTGTCCGGACGGGGCAGTTGCCCCTTTACTGGCGTCCAGGCGCCACTCCCTGTCGCCAAGCTGGGTTACACTGGTTTTAAAACCATTGCGGCCCAAAAAACGACTGACATTTTCCACTGCGGCAGGGTTGTCCACCAAAACCTGCACCAGGTCCGGCTGATTTTCCTTAAGAAGCGCCCTTGTGCGGATAACTGGTTCCGGACATTGTAGGCCACGAAAGTCAAGTTT
>CAYNKM010000082.1:0-3904 GCA_964397795.1 uncultured Desulfovibrio sp.
GTATAGCCCTTGCCAACTTGGGGATGCGGCATATCCTTTGCGGGTAAATTTGTCATCCCCCCAGGAAAAAATTAGTACATAATTAAGAGCATATAGTAATTATATAATTCCATAGATGCCATTATTTAATTTTTTTCTTCAGGCAAGAGTCAAAGTTGAAAAAGGCCAAAAAAATCAATACAATTTAAAAAATTTTTTGCATTTTTGCATTGCCTTTATACCAAATTATGAGTTAAATCGATTTTACAACATTTAAAAAGATTATGGACTGGTTGTCAGAATAACCGCATCCTTTCCATCTCTTTCCTTAAAGAGAACATCAATGTGAGATTCTTTAGCGGTTTCAATATATTTTCCCACATATTTGGCATAGATGGGCAATTCCCTATGGCCTCTGTCAATTAAAACAAGTAATTCCACCATCAGTGGCCGTCCATAATCAAGAATTGCTTCCAGGGCAGCGCGTATTGTGCGACCGCTAAAGAGAACATCGTCAATCAATAAAATTTTTTTCCCTTCTGTACTTTGAGGAATACTGGATTTTCCAATGTGGGGAGAACCACCGCTCAAACAAGTCCAGTCATCTCTGTACAGATTTATATCAAGAGTACCATGCGCGATTTTTTTTCCACTTTTCAATTCAAGATCACTGGCAAGCCGACCCGCCAGATCCGCTCCCCGTCTTTCTATTCCAACAAGCATGAGATCTTCAGGATTGTTTTTTTCCAGAATTTCCCCTACAAGACGTGTTTGAATATTGGCAATATCTTCTTCATTTAATAATACAGTGGACAAATTTTTCTCCGTTATTTTAGTATAAATGCAGACAGGTATATTGCATAAAGAAATATAATTTGCAATTTATTTAATGAAATATTCATTTAATATACTTAATATAAAATAATCAAGAAACAAAATTCCTGCCAGAGCAATTAATTGGCAGAGAAAGTTAAAGCATATAAAAAATCAGTCTATGCTGTTTTGCATTTCCCATGGAGGTTTTATGACTGAAGAAAAAGGTTCTGAAGATTTTGCCAGCATGCTGGAAGGGCATGATTCCCGTGAAAGCAGCGTCCAGATGGGACAAAAGGTTCAGGGTAAAATAATAAGTATTGCCGGAGAGGATGTCTTTCTGGATTTGGGCTTGAAACAGGACGGGATTATGGACAGAAAGGATCTTCCTGTTTCAGATGGAGAAATTACGGCAGGCGAAGGAGATATTGTGGAAGCTTATGTGACCGGCATATCTCCACAGGGAATCAGGGTTGCCCGTTCTGTCAGCGGGTCCGGTATGGCCGCGCTGGAAGATGCCCTGGAATCAGGCGCGCCCGTTAATGGCAAGATAACAGGAAGCTGCAAGGGCGGATATAATGTTGAGGTTTTGGGAAAGACGGCTTTTTGTCCTGGAAGCCAGATGGATTTGCTGGCCGAGGGTGAAGATCCGACAGGGCGACAGCTGCCTTTCATTATTACCCGGATTGAAAAGGACGGAAAAAACATAGTTGTTTCCCACAGAGCGCTGAAGGAAAGAGAGAAAAAAGAAAATCTCGACAAATTTCTTTCCAGCATTAATATAGGTGATATAGTGAAGGGCAAGGTATCCAGAATTGTTCCTTTTGGCGCCTTTATTGAGCTTATGCCTGGCATCGAGGGAATGGCTCATATTTCAGAACTTTCTTTTGGACGACCCGCCTCTCCTGACGAAGTTGTGGCTTTAAATGACCAGGTCAAGGTTAAGGTGCTGAATATAGGGGAAGATGAGAAAAAAAGACTCAGGCTTTCGCTTTCTCTTAAACAGGCTATGGACGATCCCTGGAATGACGCCGCATCCAGATACAAGACAGGCGAGATTGTAGAAGGAACTGTTCAGCGCCTCGCTCCTTTTGGGGCATTTGTGGAATTGGAACCAGGTATTGAAGGACTTATCCATTTATCAGAAATGTCCTGGGAAAAAAGGGTAAACAAGGCTGAAGACGTCCTGAATGCTGGCGACAAGATTATGGTAAAGATAAAGGATATAGATCCAGAAAATCGGCGCATATCCTTGAGTTTAAAAGACGCCCTTGGCGATCCCTGGCAAGAAGCCGCGGAAAAGTTTACCCCGGGAACAGTTGTCGAAGGAACAGTGGAATCAAAAGGGGTTTATGGCATTTTTATTAATTTGATGCCTGGCATTACGGGATTAATGCCCAATTCCAATATTAAAAATTCTCCCCAGTCCGCGGAACTGTCCAGAGCGGAAACTGGAAAAAAAATACAGGCAGTTATTCAAAAGGTGGATGCCAAGGGAAGAAAAATTTCCTTAATGCCTGTAAACGAGGGGAAAGCTGAAGAAAACGAATCCAAAAACTGGCGTGAACATGCTAAAAGCGCGGCTCCGGCTGAAGACAATAATGGTATTATGGCCCAGGCTTTAAAACGCGCTTTTGCAAAAAAAGGAGTTTCCCAGGAATGAAAAAATCTTTCTTGTTTTTATGTGCCATTTGTTTATTTGTCTTGTGCTCGGAGGTCAAGGCAAATAATCTTCCTGATTTTGTTCAATTGGCCGCCAAATGTGGTCCTGCGGTAGTAAATATCAATACGGAAAAAAAGGCTTCCGCAAATGGAGCGGAGGAATTTTTTGGAGACATGTTCAGGAATATGCCTCCAGGCTTTGAAAAATTTTTTGAACAATTTGGCGGCAGAAACAAGGGTGAAAAAAACCCTGGTAGAAAAATGCCTCAGCGCAGACAAAAATCGCTGGGATCAGGATTTTTTGTTTCTTCAGACGGATACATTGTAACCAATAATCATGTTGTATCCGGAGCTGATGTAATTCATGTTACCATGGATGATAAAAACGGAAAAAGCAAGAATTTCAAGGCCACCCTCATTGGCGCCGATGAAGAAACGGATCTTGCCCTGCTTAAAGTAGAAGGGCAGCAGGATCTTCCTTATCTGGTTTTTGGAAATTCAGATAATCTGAAAGTAGGCGAATGGCTTTTGGCAATAGGAAATCCCTTCGGTCTTGATCATACGGTTACGGCAGGCATTTTATCAGCCAAAGGTCGCAATATTAGATCGGGGCCATTTGACAATTTCCTCCAGACAGACGCGTCCATTAATCCCGGAAATAGCGGCGGGCCATTATTGAATATGGATGGCGAAGTCGTCGGCATTAATACCGCGATTATTGCAAGCGGGCAGGGCATAGGTTTTGCCATTCCCAGCAATATGGCTGTGAATATTATAGACCAGCTGAAATCTGGAAAGAAGATTAGCCGCGGCTGGATAGGCGTTCAGATTCAGGACGTTGATGAAAATACCGCCAAGGCACTTGGACTCAAGGATTCTTCCGGCGCTCTTGTAGGTTCAGTTATGGACAATGAGCCAGCGCAGAAAGCGGGTATCAAGGATGGCGATGTGATCATTGCGGTTGATAACAAGGATATTGAGGATACCGCCGCCCTATTGAGGGCTATTGCCGGAAAGGCTCCAGGCACGCAGGCTGTGCTTACCGTTTTCAGGGATGGTAAAACCATGAATGTTACCGTTACTCTTGGAGAACGCAAAAGCGCGATAAGCGAAGGGAGAAGCGGTGAAAAACAGAGTCAGGAAGCTGAAGCGAGCATAGGAATTTTAGTGCGTCCTCTTGACAGGGGAGAAAGGGAGACATTGAAAATTCCCCAGAATGAAGGACTTTATATAACAAATGTGGATCCTGATAAGGGAGCCGCCGATGAGGATTTGAGAGAGGGCGATATTATTCTGAAAGCAAATAATATCAGTATCAATTCCGCATCCGAGCTATCAAAAATTATTCAGGATGCCGGTAAAAAGAGGGGAGCAATCCTGCTTCAGATAAAGCGGGGAAACCAGACTTTATTCAAGGCAGTCCCTGTAAGCAATTAGATAATTGATATAA